>CAYSCE010000005.1:24398-28217 GCA_964429475.1 uncultured Bacteroidaceae bacterium
TCACGCTCACGGTTGTTGTGTCAAAGCCGGTACAGCCGCCACCATTCGTGTAGGAATAAATGATGTCGTGATCACCGGGGCCGGCAACATCGGGATAGAACATATTGCCGATCACACCTGTGCCGTAGAATGTACCCGCCGATGGAATTCCGGACAGATACATCGGATTGTCGGTCAGACAAAATACCGTGTCGCTGAGAACAAGTGTTACTGCCGGAACCGGAGTAACAGATACCAGAGTGAAGTCCTGATCGCTGCAGCCATAGTTATCGTAACCTGTTACAGTAAACACATCGCTGTTGGTGACCACAAACGGAACATTGTTGGTGACACCGTTGTTCCAGATATACGTTGTTGCAGTACCCGACGCTGTCAGCGTTACAGAATCACCCTCACAGACAGTCAGCGCAACACCTGCATCAACAACAGGCGTAGGCTGCAGCTCCACATGAATGGTGTCGTAATCCCTACATCCGGTGAGCATATCAATGCCGGTTACAATGTATATGTTGCTTGCCAGAGGCTGGAACGACATGCTGTTTACAACATTGTTGTTCCAGTTGTATTGATTGGCGGTACCGCTTCCTGTGAGAGAAATGGTGCTGCCTTCACAGATATTCATATCATCGCCGGCATACACAAACGGAAGTTCATGAACAGTCAGATTCAGCATATAAATACTGTCGCATCCGTTTGCAGTGAGGTAATTTGCCTCAAATGTACCATTGTCATTATAGACAGTGTTGTGCCACGAGTACGTTTCACCGCGGCATATGGCGTGATTTTCGGCAAACTGATATATCGGATTTACCTGGAAAGCAATGGTGTCTGAAACAATTGAATTCACCGGACATTGCGAAGTTATAATACAACGGAAATCTACATTGTTGAGCGAGTCGGGAGCATCATTGATTTGCAGTTGTGATGAAGTTGTTCCGGAAAAAACACCCTGGTTGGCGATATTTGAAAATCCGCTTCCATGGCTGATTTGCCACTGATACGTGATGTTGTTTCCGGTAGCGTTTACAGTTAAAGCATGATCTGATTCGCGACAAACAACAGCATCGGCTGGTTGATCAACAATACGCAAAACGGCTGGTACTTCAATAAGTGTTGAATATTTCGGATAAGCACCGGTTGCAATATCGAAATCATGTGTTTTTGTGACCGTGTTGGAAGCAGCATCGTAGCGGAAAATAGTTCCGTATCCGAATTCTCCGCCTTCGCTGGTCATACCCAGCAAAGCACCATTACAGGTCACCATCATGGGACCCAGTGGTACAGATCCGTTTAATTCAACATCGAGGTCTTTCTTTTTGACAACCGCATTTGTGGATGGGTTTACTTCATATAAAACACCTGCATAATTGATTCCACCTTCGGATGTCAATCCGTATAATTTGTCATTCTGCGCCTGAACAAGTCCGCCAATGGGATGTAATCCATTGTTCGGGTTGCCAAGTTCAAAAGTGTACACTGTGCTGATCTGATCATCAGGACTGGTATAGAACACTGTTCCGCCATTCATGTTGTATTCGTCAAATTCACCAGTAAACATGACCGGGCCTTCAGCAGTAACACCATACAACAATTCACTGGGTAGCGTTTGAATAAGGGTTCCGGAAGGATATGCACCGTCTTCGAGTGGAGCCAGCGTTTTTATACCAACTGTTCCTGTTTGCGGATTATAATCGAACGCAGCTCCAAAACCTTCATAAATCATTCCTCCAAACTCGCCCGGGCCAGCTGTAGTGAGACCCCACAGATGACCGTTTTCATCGATCGTAAGACTGCCGTTCGGATTTCCAAGCTCATAATTGGCGAGGTTAAACAATTTTTGATACTGGTGTGTTTCCGGATCAAACGAAAAAACAACTCCCATATCATTAACTCCGCCTTCATTGGTCATTCCGTACAACAGGCCGTTAGCGGCTTCAACAAGACTTCCTGTTGGTTTTGAACCATTGGACCCACCAAAACTGAAGTTGTCATTGTACAGATTATTGGCCATGTCATATTCAAAGAGAGTTCCCTGATTATATGCACCACCACTGATGGTCATACCGTATAGTTTTCCGTTAGAAGCATACAGAAGATCTCCATACGGGCCAAATCCACCGCTGCTTTCGAAAGAATACACCACCGTCTGATTTTCCCCGTTTCCATCGGTTTTGAAAATACAACCAAGATTATTTTCACCACCGTAGCTTGTCATACCCCAGAGCTCCGTATTTGCGGGCCCTTCGAAGCGCGGATAGAAATGAATATCGAACGAATAAATGCTGTCGCATCCGAGTGCGGTAGTGTAATTTTCAACAACATTGGCATCGGTGAAATACTGATTGCCACGCCATTCTACGGTGTCACCAATCACAGCGTTGAATGTCTCTGCAAATATATACGAAGGATGTATCGTGAGATTCAGATAATACGTGCTGTCGCATCCACCCTGGGTGAGATATGACACTACATAAAACCCGCTTTCCGTATAGCTGTTGCCATGATAAAACGCAGTATCGCCTCCGCAGATTTCCAAAGTGTCAATCTGTGTAAAACCGGGTCCACCGGACACATGAAGATTAAGAAAGAAGGCACTGTCGCAATACATATATCCGGGCTCATCCCACATTGGACGGTGTTCTTCATATATGCCGGGTTCCGTATAAATATTTCCCATCCAGAGATAAGAGCTGCCATTACAAATGGTGGCTTCTTCTACCGATGAGTAACCATAAAATTCTTGATCAACAATTAAATTCAGATGATACACGCTGTCGCAACCAAGCGAAGAAGTATAATACCGGTGAAAATTTCCTTCAAAACCGTAAATAGAGCCTTGCCACAAGTAGGCGCCACCATCGCAAATAACAGCGGTTTCATTAAACTCATAAACCGGGTTAACATTGAGGTGCAGGAAATACGAACTGTCGCATCCAGACAGCGTTGTATAGGAATCCTGATACAGGCCGCTTACGGAATACGGCATTCCGTGCCATGTGTAAACATCCCCTTCGCAAATGGATGCTGTATCATGGAATGCATATCCGGTTCCTGGAGTTGTTGTAAGTGTAAGCTGATACGTGCTGTCGCAACCATACATGGAATTGTAATGTGCATAATATGTTCCTGCACTATTGTATGTGTTGTTTTGCCACAGATACGCGCTTCCGGTGCATATAGAGGCACTTTCGGTGAAGCTGTATTCGCTACGTATGTTCAGTTCGCTGGTGTTTGAATTCACATTAATAGATGGACAAGTCGAGCTCACCACGCAGCGATACAGATATCCGTTCATGGCTGCATTTGCTCCGCTGATAAAAAGTGTGTCATTGTTCACTCCATTGTACACCGCATCATTGCTCAGGTCTGTGAAACCCGAACCGAAATCGGCCTGCCACGAATAAGCAAGTCCGTTACCACTTACATTCACGTAAAGCATGGTGTCGCCAGGGTTGCAGAGATCGAGCGCGGATATATTATGACTAAAATGCGGACTCTGACAAACCTCAATCAATTTGGGATTAGAACCAAAACCTTCTTCGATAAGTCCGAAATTATGTTTTACAACAAGTGAATCTGTAAGCGGATCGTATTGAAATAAAACGCCACCTTCAATGCCGGGCTGTCCATTTGTTACACCAAATAACTTACCGCTGGAGGTGCGGGTTAAACTGCCCATCGGGTTCTCAGAGCCAATAGATGCAAGATCGGCCAATTTTATATATTGACCATATTCAACATCGTAACTGTAAAGCGTTCCATTATCTGACACTCCGCCATTTCTGGTAATTCCCCACAACATGCCTGCACTATCGGCTT
>CAYSCE010000006.1:0-27163 GCA_964429475.1 uncultured Bacteroidaceae bacterium
AAAAACACGTGAAATCAATTTTACGCGCGACAAGGAAGGCCTTCGTCAGGCTCCTTTTGTCAATACGTATCAAAAGCTGGATATGGTTTTCGAAGAACTTGTATGGAAAATGGATGAGCCGATGATTAATTTCCAGATGATCCGCGGTCCCGGAAGTACCAGTTATGCAGTTTTTGAATCGGCCAATTATTTTTCCGAGGCGCGTTTTGAACAAATCCGCGGCATTGACGAAATGCACCCCTTGCAGGCATTGAAAAACTTCTCCAAACAAGTGGATTCGCGCATTTTTACGGTTAAGGATTTTGCAAAATACCGCGTGCTGCAGGATGAAATTGTGCGGGCTCAGATTGTCGACATTGCCATCCGCGGATTTATTATTTACGATCCGGCTACCGATAAAATCTTTGTCAAGGATAAAGTGTTTGAATACATTGCTGCCAGAGGCGGAAAGGCTGATTATGACGTTTTGCAGTTTAATTCGGTTATTCAGGCCGAACCCAATGCCACCCTCAGTTTGCTCAACTTTGATTTGAAAATGCGCGGTATTTCGAGGGTGCATCTGAGCGACTCTCAGGCTGTATTTATTTATCCGACCGACCAGGAAATTACCATGAAACGCAACCGCGACTTCCTGTTCTCGGGCCGTGTGCACGCCGGTTTGTTCGATTATTACGGCAAAAACTTTTCGTTTGAATATGATAAATTCGTACTGAATCTTCCCATCATCGACTCCATGACTTTCAGAGTGCATCAGCGAACACCGGATGAATACGGTGAGTTTCCGTTGATCCGCGTAAAAAGTGTTATTGAAGATTTAAGCGGTGATATTTTAATCGATCATCCGAATAATAAGTCTGGCCGACAGCCCTATCCCGAATATCCCATATTCAATTCCAAGAAATTTTCCTTCGTGTATTATGATGTGAATTCAGAGTATCCTGGCTCATATCCGCGCGAAGATTTCTTTTTCCGGATTGATCCTTTTACCATGGATAGTCTCGATGACTTTTCGACCGAAGGTCTTGAATTCAACGGCTATCTGGCATCAGCAGGCATTTTCCCCGATATCACCCAGCCACTCAAAGTGATGAAAGACTATTCACTTGGTTTCAATCACAATACAGGACCTGCGGGCTATCCAACCTATGGCGGCAAAGGAACTTTCACCAATAAAATCACCTTGTCAAATCAGGGACTCATTGGCGACGGAACATTGAATTACCTTTCATCGGAAAGTAAATCGGATAATTTTCTGTTCTTTCCCGACAGGATGACATCGAAGGTCCGGGATTACATAGTTAAAGAAAATACGGCGGGACTTGATGTGCCGCCGGTCGAGGCGCATAATGTCAATCAGGAGTGGTTGCCGTACGAAAATCAATTATCGGTAGCAACCACCGACCAGCCTGCGCGATTATACAAAGAAGAAACTGAATTGACCGGAACGCTAAACATTACGCCTTCAGGCCTGACCGGTAAAGGAAAACTCGACTTTAAAAATGCGTCCATGACTTCAGAAAAATTCAAATTCAAAAACCGCATTTTTGACACCGATACCTGCGACTTTTATCTGAAAACAGCCGACTACGACGAGCTTGCCTTCGAAACCAAAAACTACAAAGGGCATGTCGATTTCGATCAGAAAAAAGGTGAATTCAAGTCGAACGGCGGTACATCGCTGGTGAGTTTTCCGGTGAATGAATACATCTGCTACATGGATCAGTTCGACTGGTATATGGATAAGGATGAAATTGATCTGCAGAACAACGATGTCAATATTCCGGGGCTCGACAATATGGACATCAAGCAGCTGGCCGATGTCGATCTGGCCGGCTCGGAATTTATATCGACGCATCCGGCGCAGGATTCGCTCAGTTTCCGCTCGTCGCGCGCCAAATACAGCCTACGCGAAAAAGTGATTTATGCCAGCGATGTCAAATTTATTAAAGTGGCCGATGCCACTGTTTTCCCGGGCGACGGCAATGTAACCATTCTGAAAAAAGCTGAAATGGTTCCGCTCGAAAATGCACAGATTCTGGCCAACAATACCACAAAATACCACACCATCAGCAATGCCAAGGTGTTTGTGTATGGCAAGAAAAGCTATTCGGCATCGGGCTTTTACGATTACATTGACGAAATGGATGGTATGCAGCGTATTTTTATGGATAAAGTAGGTGTCGATTCAACCATTCAAACCTATGCCCATGGCTGGATTTCGGACTCACTCGGCTTTACGCTGAGTCCGCATTTCGATTTTTATGGAGATGTAAATCTGACTGCTTCAGCCGAATTTATGACCTTCGATGGCGGTGTTAAAATTAAACACGAATGCGACACCCTTGGACTGCAATGGCTGAAATTTGAAACAGTCATTAATCCGATGGAAATTTATATTCCTGTTCCGGATGCGCCGAAAAACACCAAAGGCGATCGCATTTTCCTTGGTCTGTATCTGAATGGAGACTCGGTCGGCGTATATCCGGCATTTCTTTCCAAAAAATTCATGGGCGGCGATCCTGAGCTGGCAACCTCAAGCGGTTATCTGACCTATGATAATCAAAGTAACGAATATCGTGTTTCATCGAAAGAAAAACTGGCGCAACCTGTTCTACCCGGAAAATATATGAGCCTGTCGGAATTCAAATGTATGAGCCGAAATGAAGGCAAATTGTCGTTTGGCGACAATCTGAGCCGCGTGAAAATGAATAACTACGGAACCATTGACCATTCGAACCGCGATAGCTCGACAAACATTTACTCGGTCACGGAATTGGACTTCTATTTTTCAAATGATGCTATGGCTATGATGGAACAGGCAATTGCCTCAAACGGAGAGCTCGAAGCAACCAATGTGCGAAGCGAGCTCTATACCAAATATCTGGGCGAAGTACTTCCTGCCGATGAAGCTGAAAAAGCGGAGAGCGAACTGTTGTTGTATGGCTATTTCAATAAATTGCCCGAAAAACTGCAGCATACATTTGTATTCTCTGACCTGACGCTGAAATATAATCATCAGAGAAAGTCATATTTGTCGGAAGGTAAAATTGGTATTGCATCTATCAATAAAACTCAGGTAAACAAATATGTCAATGGCAAAATAGAGCTTATTCAGAAACGCAGCGGTGATAAACTTACCATGTATTTTGAAGTTGGTTCAGGCGAGTGGTACTACTTTACGTATGCCAACGGCAATATGAAAGCCTTTAGTTCGAAGAAAGAGTGGAATGATATTATTACAAATACCAAACCTGAAGATCGTGAACTGAAAGCCTCCGATGGTCAGAAAGCATATTTCTACAACCTTTCAACATCAAAATCAAAAACGGACTGGCTGAAGAAACTTGAAAGTCAGGATGAATCAGGAGATTCAGACCTGGAGCCAGAAACTGAATAAAATTCACAACCAAAACATATACAATGAAAATTGAAAAAAACAAAGTCGTCTCTTTATTGTATCAACTCAATGAAGATAGCCTGAACGGAACCTTGATTGAAGCTGTTGATGAGTCGCGCCCATTTGCCTTTCTGTTTGGGAATGGCAATCTGATTCCGGGATTTGAAAACAATATTGCAAATCTCACCGCCGGCGATGCATTCGGTTTCGAAGTAAAACCCGAAGATGGCTATGGCATGTACGAGGAAGCCAATATTGCAGATCTGCCGATCGACATTTTTATGCGCGACGGAAAAGTGGATACCGAAATTCTGAAAGTGGGCAATATCATTCCTTTACAGGACGACAAAGGCCATGTTTTTCAGGGCATGGTAAAACACATCGGACTGGAAAAAGTCAACATCGATTTTAACCATCCACTGGCTGGTAAAACGCTGTATTTCTCAGGAAAAATTATCGAAGTCCGCGATGCAAGCGAAGAAGAACTGGCTCATGGTCACGTTCATGGCGCACACGGCCATCAGCACTAAGCGGAAAGACAGAAGATACAACGCTTTTTATGCAAATCGGGCAGTGATTTTTTCCATTGCCCGGTTTTTTTTGTGCATATTAATTCGTCCGGAGTGCCAATTTCGCTGGCAATACAAAGCATGGCATTCTCGCCCACCGATTGCAGCACATCAGCCACCAGCTGGTTGGATCGGTAAGGCGCTTCCATAAAAATATGCGTGAAATGATCTTTCATCATTTGTTGCGAAATGGCTCTGAGCTTAGCTTTCCGCGCTTCGGTCTTGGCCGGCAGATAGCCGTGAAAAACAAACTGCTGCCCCTGCAGCCCCGATGCCACCAGCGCCTGCATGATGGATGACGGCCCGTGCATGGGCACCACATGCAATTGTAAACTATGGGCCAGCCGCACCACTTCGTGTCCCGGATCGGCCACACAAGGCATGCCTGCTTCCGACATCAGTCCCACATTTTCCGGTTGGCTGAGCATGGCTTTTACATCGGCCATGGTTTCGGGAAATGAACGTGTATGTTCGTTGAATTCCACTATTTCAATTTCCTGCAACGGATGCGGATAACCGCATTTTTTCAGCATTTTGCGCGCCGTTGAAGCATTTTCGGTGATGAAATATTTCAGCGAATGAATTATCCTGAGCTGATCGGGCGAGTAAATGCCGCCTTCGGGCGAATGGCCCAGATCGACGGGAATGAGGTATAAGGTTATTCCTTTGTCCATGGTAAATGATCAAGATCGGCATTGCCGCCGGAAATAATGATACAGACTTTTTTGTTGTGAAAAATATCAGGATTGGCTTTTACCACCGCCAGCGGCACAGCCGACGAAGGCTCGGCCATGATTTTGGCCCGCTCCCACAGAAGCCGCATAGCATCTATGATTTCGCGTTCACCGGCCAGTAAAATGTCCTGCACATGTTGCTGAATGACAGGAAAATTCAATTGTCCGAGCGATGTGAGCAAACCATCGGCAATGGTATTTGGATTTACTGAAGGAATCAGATATCCGGCCTTGAATGATTGCCAGGCATCGTTGGCCCCGGCAGGTTCAGCGCCAATGACCTGAACATGATTTCCGAAATGAGCGGCAGCCAGCGCAGTTCCGCTCAGCAAGCCGCCTCCACCAACCGGAGCAATAATGAAATCGGGTTGAATTTCTTTCAGTATTTCCATGGCACATGTGGCCTGACCAGCAACAATATCGCGGTTATTGTACGGATGAATTTCAACTGCTCCGGTTTCGGCCATTACAGAGGCCAGTGTCGTTTCGCGGGCTTCGAGTGTAGGTGTGCAAAAAGTAATCTGCGCCTGATAATCGCGGGTGGCATTGATTTTTGACGTGAGTGAATTTTCGGGCATAACCACATGGGCTTTGATTCCGGCATACAGCGCCACCCTGCTCAATGCCTGTGCATGATTGCCCGAAGAATGCGTCGCTACAGCACCCTGAAAGCCGCTTTCAATCAATGAAAACACGGCATTGGCCGCTCCGCGCGATTTAAATGCGCCGGCCTTTTGCAGGTGCTCGCATTTAAAAACAATCTCACAACCACACATGCGGTCAATGGTTTCGCACGTAAGCAACGGAGTGTGATGAACATAGCTGCTGATGCGGTTTGCCGCATCAATAAACAGCTTTGTGTTTCTGAAACCGGACAAAATCATTTTTCGTACTTCGCAATCAAAGCGTCGAGCGCCTTGTCAACAATTTCATAGGTTTTATGAAATCCGTTGGTGTCGCCGTAATAGGGATCCGGGACTTCGCAATTGGCGCCAGGAAACTGGACATTCAGCAACAGGTCAATTTTTTTCAGATCTTCATCACTTTTTGCCATGCGCTTAATATCGTTCAGGATAAAAGAATCCATGGCCAGTATCAGGTCCGAGGTTTTGAAATCATCGGGATGAAATAATCTGGCACGATGGTCATTGATATCAATGCCATGTTCGGCCATTACTTTAATGGCGCGCGAATCAGCCGGATCGCCGATGTGATGTGGTTCAAATCCACATGAATCAACTACGGAGCTGCTGCCGATATCGGCCAGTTTTTTACGGAGTAATCCCACAGCAATGGGAGTGCGGCAAATATTGCCCAGACAAACCATCAGATACTTCATAGAATTAAATTTATGCACAAATGTAATGAAATGAATTGTAAAATCCTAATTCTGATGCAGAACGTGTTGTCTTTTTTTGAGGTGCCGAAATCAATTTAAATTCTTAACAACCCGTGAAAAGTTTTTGCAATTAGAACCTGTTTCAAAATAGAGGGTTGTTACGACATTCCACCGTTCCGGCCACAACAAACCCTCGAAGAGTTCCGAACTCTTCGAGGGTTCTTACGCCGGCCGGAACATGGAACCGTCGTAACAATAGCAAAAACAACTGTTCCATGTCCTCCAGCTCCTGCGTCGCTTCCAGACGATGGAATGTTGTTTTTGTCGCTGAAGACTTTTTGAGACAGCCTCCTTGCTATACGCTCAGCAAGAAGATCAGAAACCGGAGAAGTTGATGCCGAGCAGAAATTCGAAAGTGCTGTTATTCTGACGTGGCAGATAGGCATAACGGAAACCGATGTCGAGCGGAATAAAAAAGCGGAAGACATGCGTATCGCAGGTCCACTCGCAGCCTGCCGAAGATAATATATGACGGTCGTTATGCAGTGTGTATTCGCCGTAATCGTAAAACATATTCAGTTTGAGACGCTTGAAATAGAGCAGAGATCCAATGTTCAGGTCGGGATACCACAGCGGAAATTTATAATTCAGACCGATCTTATGCGCCGATTCAGCGCGGATGTTGGTGAATCCGCGTGGAAATATGAAATCGTCGCTGAAGGAATAGTCACCTATGGTCTTATTCATGTACGCCGCATCCAATCTGAATCCGTGATGTTTTGTAATCCCCGGGAAAAACAATTTTGCGGAGGCACTTATTTGTGTTCCCTGATTGATATCGGAGTTCAATGAATGCTGATAACGGATTGAAAAATCCTGTCCCCAGCGTGGCATCAGGTCGCGCAGAACGGTCTTCTGACGGTTCATGCAATCAAATGCAACCTCGTACGAAAGCGCATTTCCCTGCGGCAGCGGAATAAGTGTAGTTCCGTTGGTGCTTACATACGGATCAATGTTACGTACATTGAAACCCGCACTGAGATTATATTTCTGGAAAAATTCGAGCATGGTGGTCTTCAGCGGAATGTTCATACTGATGCCGCCCATGGTCTCCATCCAGGTGTGAAAACCGTTGTAGTTTTCGAAACCAGACAAGCCGTGACGTGTACCGTATGCGGCTTTCAGCGAGATCACCGGAAACCAGCCCGTGTAGCTGTAATCGGCAAAGAAGCGTCCGGTCTGTTCATTGGTGAGATACTCGTAACCACCGGTGAGTACGGATGTTGAAAGCAGATTCTGCGAAGAGAAGGTGAGGCCCGGCATGACGGAATAATTGTCGGCATTGAACGAAACCGGCAGCCATGAATGCAGATTGAACAAATGAAGACCACGGCGGTAAGGTTTCATTTCATAAGTGGAATCGCGCCAGAGACTGTCCGGCACAAAAGGTTTTTCCTGCGCGCTGTAGCAACTATCGAGTCCAATGCAATTGTTGCAGACCGATTGAAATGCGACCGGTTTTATTTCGTGTGTCCTGGCCATTTTCAGCACATAGCCTGCATTCTGATACGAAGAAAAAACAAAGCGATTGCCGCTTGGAGAAAATGTAATATTACCGGCACCGAATACATCAAACGTTATTTGCGAAACCGCACAGGAAGCCGGATCGAGCAGGTACACATTATCAACGCCACTGAATGGCGCATTGAAATAAATGCCACCGCTTTTCCAGTCCGGATTGGAGATATCGGCCGAAGAGGGCGCCAGCACTGTCTTCCATGAACCTGTTGCAATATCCAGAATTTCAATTCCTTTGAGATCGGGTTTTTGTGTGATACACACAATTTGTTTTCCATCGGGCGAAAACGCTGGATTCATCGCGAATGCGCCAGGTTCAAGTGTAAAAGATTTTTCCGGTGTTCCGTTCTCTGCCGATAAAATCACGACATTGCACTGGCCATCCGGAAGAAACTCAATGGCTGTAATCCGCTTGCCATCGGCCGACAACGCTGGGCTGAAATATTTTGACCGATGCGTAAGCTGTGTAGTTTTGCCACTCGTCAGATCATGTTTCATAATCACAGAATAGCTCACATGTTCCCATCGCGGATGCGCTTTTTTTTCGGCCCACACAAACATGTTCTGTGCAACGCTGATGTTATCGGTAGTCCATGATCCCGGGCTGTTTTTCGAAAACACCGGTATTACATCGGTTGCGGGTAGTTCCTCCGATGCATAGAAACCGGCGTTGCAAATATTTTTTTCTTCACCACTGTTGATATTGACGGTTACAAACCGTGCATATGCATCCATGCCGCTTTTTTCAGCGAGGATGGTGGAGTCGTTGATAAATTCCGGATATTTATAATGCGTCTGAACTTTATTTTCGGCGGTTGGCACCAGGGCATATCGCGCAGTGGGTGTGGATGCGGCCTGCATGAGCCACTGATCTTTCAGATTCTGAAAAAATTTCTGATAGAGTTGTTTTTTATTGTAACCGGTTTGTTTTTTAAAGGAATATGAAATGGGGCTGAGCTGATACCAGTTTCGCGCGCTGTTTCGTATAGCGTTGTCCCAGAGCGAAGCTCCGTAAAATTTGCGGCTTTGGGCCACATAATAATATCCGAAATAGTACTGATCGGGAACATAGTCTTTGTACGATCCCAGGCTGGCTTTCTCGAAATTATACAAGCCTTCGGTGAGCAGTTGCGCTTTCATTTTCATTTCAAACGAAGGGATGCGTCCGCGCCCGCTGGCACTGAATGCGGTTTCGGTGGTAACTGCATCGCCTTCCATATACCACATGGGCATAAATAAACCGAGTGCAAACGCCACAGCCTGCTCTCCGACAAGGATTCCGAATTTACTTGTAAGACCCTGGTTGAGTTTGTCCATCTGAACCATATGTCGGTTCTCGTGTATAATCAGCTGCTGGAGCCAGTTGTGTGCATAGTTGTTTTGCGAGGGCGTCATGAAATATTCAGTACGTTCGGGTGTCCACAGGCTGTAAGCATTGGCCACTACCGAGCCGGTATGAATGAGTACGGGAATTTTGCGCGAGACATGATTGAGTGAGCCGGTAACGGTATTGTAATATTGTTCGCACTGATTGGCGAGTGACTGGGCGCGGTTTGAGAAAGATTCGGGAAAGACCAGTTCAAAGTGTTTTGTTTCGATGCGATACCATTTCTGATGGGCGGCATCTTCGCCGAGCATATAATACTGGGCGCTGGCAGCGGTTGTCAGAATCAGCATGAGAAGTAAAACAGCAGGTCGTTTTATCATACAAACTTTAGGGGAGAATAGGCAAATGTAGTGTTTTTGGCGAAATATTGAAGGTAATCATTTTTGTTTTTAATCATTTTAATACGATCGGAAAAATCATGTTTATTCTTTTTGCGTATCTTTGCATCACGGCCCCGTAGTTCAATGGATAGAACGGAAGTTTCCTAAACTTTAGATACAGGTTCGATTCCTGTCGGGGCTACATAAAACAGAGCGAGAATCAGTCCGCCGCGGCGGAGAGAGCGAAGATTACACTCTGTTTTTTCTGTACCCGCTCTCATACTCACTTATAAATCAGTGCGAGAGCGAAGATACTTGCTCTGTTTTTCTATTATGATTCTGTCCCCGAAATACAACAGCATTTCAGACTATTCATATAATCCAACGCCGGAATTGTCCTTTTATTTTTACTGGTAATATTGCATGTTATATAAACTATAAAGAAAATATATTTCAATTGTTTAAAATTTAAAGATGCTTCGCGCGAAGCGAGACAAGTCGCAGCTTTTTTTATGCCTTTGGCCCGGAATGTCCCGAACGCATTTCGACCCTTCGGCAAGCTCATGGCGGCGCAGCTTAATGACCGGTCGGGATGTGCCACAAGTGCTATGCGCCTTCCGGGAAGCCTTTATAAACCCGATAGGGATCGGGTTGATGACGTTTAACTTTCTACCCCCGAAGCGAACCGCATGCCGCATGCCGCCTGCCTCATGCCGCCTGCGCTACGTGCTGATATTGTTGAGTATTCCCAGATAATTCGAGTATCGTTCTTCGTGTATTTTTCCGGCTTCGGCGGCTTCACGTACGGCGCATCCGGGCTCGTGCTGGTGCGTGCAGTTGGCATAGCGGCACTGCGGAATATATTCCTTGAATTCGCGGAACCAATGACCCAGTTCCCAGGGCACAAAATCTACCACGCCGAATTCCTTGATACCAGGCGTATCGATGATAAGCGTGTCGTAGGGCAGCATGTACATGCGCGCAAATGTGGTTGTGTGTGTGCCTTTCAGATGGGCTTCGGAAATGTTGCCGATTTTGATTTTCAGATCAGGTGCCAGCGCTTTTATGAGTGTCGATTTTCCGACACCGCTGTGGCCGGTCAGCAGAATGGTTTTCCCGGAAATAATTTTTCTGAAATCTTCTGTATTGGTTCCTTTTGTTGATGAAACCGTCATGGTGGAGTATCCGGCACCCTGATAAATTTCGTTGTAATAGTCAACAATGCTCATTTCCTGCTCAAACAAATCCATTTTGTTGAAGACAATTAAAACAGGAATATTATACGCTTCGGCGGTAATGAGAAAGCGATCGATAAAACCTGTGGAAGTGCGCGGCAGCACCGGCGTTGCAATGACTACAGCCAGATCCACATTGGCCGCCAGAATATGGGTCTGTCGCGACAGATTCGTTGCACGACGGATGAGTACATTTTTGCGATCCAGAATTTCGTACACACGGCCGCTGGCATTCTTTTCATCGGCTTCGAAAAGCACACGGTCGCCCACAGCCACCGGATTGGTGGTTTTCAATCCTTTAAGACGCAGATTGCCTTTGAGCGAACATTTATACAGATTCCCTTCAGAATAAACGTCGCACCAGCGGCCGGTTGAGCAAATTACAATTCCTTCCACGTTATTTGGATTTTCGTTTTGATGTGCTTGCTTTTTTTGATGTTACACCTGAATCTTTCTGGCTTATGATGCGCCATTCAGAGGTGTTGTGCCAATGACTGCAATCGGTGTTAATGCTATATGTCGATGCCGGATGCAGACTGGCAGCCAGTCTTCGCGCTTCGACGGTGTAGCCGTTATTTTGCAGAATGCTTCCGGCCAATGCCCGTGCTACAGGCCGATAGGCCAGTGCATACACGGGTAGCTGCGTTCTGTAGCTCTCATTCCACGACAGAAAGCGGTTTTCGAGCTGCTTAATTATATTTGTTTTTGTCTGCTGCGCTATGGTATTGACGGATTCCAGTGCGTCGAGAAACTGCATGATCTCGTGATTGTACCGTGCCGGATCGAGTTTTGTACGTTTGAAACGGATGGTGAATTTTCCATGTTGCTGAGCCGGACGCATCTGAACAATGGAAACATAAAACTCTTTTCGTTGTTTTTGTGCCGGAATCAGTCCCCATTTTTCCCAAACCGAGGGACCCGTTTCGTAGCCGCAGACTTTATTGCGGTAATGACACACAGCATGAATGATTTCCGGTGCTGAAACGGTGCTTTTCTGTCCATCCGAAGCCACAAAGCGTCCGCGCAGAACACGGGCTACTTCGCCCCGTTGAACCAGCCGGTTCATCTCAATCACCATGGCATTGTGCTTTAACCTGGTTTCGGACAAATCGCTGTATCCGAATACCTTTCCGGCAGGCATCCGTTGGATGGCTTCTAAAAGAATTTCAGCGTGGGTCATGCATTTTCATTTGGACAAATATACGGATTATATTAACTACAAAGAAAATATATTATTTACTTCGCAGACTTTTAAAGGAATTAATCTTTTAGTTTCGGATTGTTCCGGTGTCGTTCGGAGTCGCGTGCAGCCTTGCGTTCCAGATTTTTCATCAAGGCCTCTTCGAGATCCACACCACATTGATTGGCCAGACAAACGAGAACAAATAAAACATCGGCCATTTCTTTTTTCAGGTCTTCGGGATTTTCGCCTTCCTTATACGATTGCTCGCCATATTGTCGTGCCATGTGCCGGGCGAGTTCGCCAACTTCTTCCATCAAAACAGCGGTGTTGGTCAGTTCGTTGAAATACCGCACCCCATGCTGTTTTATCCATTCGTCTACTTTTATCTGAAGTTCTTCGATGGTCATAGGTCTTTATTTTTTGAATCCATTATGATGGTTACCGGTCCATCGTTGACGAGGCTGATTTTCATGTGTGCTCCGAATGATCCGGTGGCAACCATTTTTTGAATCATTTTTTCCAGCTTTTGAATGAATTTCTCTACAATAATTTCTGCTTTTACCGGTTCCATAGCAGCAATGTACGAAGGGCGGTTGCCTTTGCTGGTGGCTGCCAGCAGAGTGAACTGACTGATCACCATAATATCGCCTCCTGACTGTGTAACATCATTATTCATCACGCCGTTTTCATCATCGAATACACGAAGCCCTGCAATTTTTTTCACCATCCAGTCCATATCCTCATCTGTATCATCTTTATGAATGCCCAGCAAAACAAGAAGTCCATGGCCGATTGCAGAAATAATTTCTCCTTCAACAGTAACGCATGCACCAGTGACGCGTTGAATAACAGATTTCATATTGTTGATGTTTTATTTTTTTTCTTTTTATTTTTCTTTTCCTGTGCCAGTCGGTCTTTCATGATTTTGTACACTTTTGTTGAGTCGCAGCAGGAGCTATCGGGGACAAGTGAGATATTCATGTACACGGGATTGTGTGCGGCGTGCGCAAAATCCATCGGAATGGTTTTTACCGTATTCACTTTAATATTGGGCGAGCAGATATAAAAATCGGAAATGGTCGCAGGTGTTGTTCCCTTCTGATATGGATTGCTGAAATCGCGCTCTGTAGGCAAGGTTGAATCAAATATCCATTTCCAGCCTTTCGGAAAAAACTGATCGCTTGCAACAGCAGGAAGTCCGACAGCCTTATCACCCGAAGTTATGTTGCGGACAGAATATCCGGCAGGATTCTGATTCCAGCTTCCACCGGCTATTACATAATGACCCCGGCTGAACAGATCGAGCATATAGCTGCGCAGATATTGCCATTCTGCAATTCGTGTTTCCATGTTTTCATCGGCGAATGCAGTCTGCGTATTGATGATGTACAAATCTTTTCCGTTTTCAAGATCATAGCGCATAATCATGAAACAGCGATCAGCTGCGGTCAGCTCCGAAAACCAGTTTTCATCTGAAGGAAATGCAATGCGGTGTGCCCATTCAGGAATATATCTTGAAAAAAACACCATTCCGGAATTGGCTTTCAGCGCTGGATTAAAGAGGGGCCAGTATTCAAAACGAGTTTGCTTGTTGATGGTGCAGACCGAACTTTTTCGTTTCAGTAATTTTATCAACGCGCTATCCTGAGCCGTATAAAATGATTTCCGTGAATTATAGTCGACTTCCTGCAACAGCAGAAAATCAACACTATCCATAGCAGAAATGATATTCAGAATGGCAGAAAAGGTTGCTTTGTACTGTTCCTTATCCGGCCGAAACGAATATCCGAAGCGGTTGAATTGTTTCTGATCGGCGGATGATGTACAATGGCCGATATTCCAGCAGATAAGTGACATGTTGACATCGGGATACAGAAAAGCACGGCGGCCTTCGTGAACCGATAGTGTGTCGGCAGGTGCAGGTTGGTAGCGGTTGCCGGCATTCATAGCAATAACAACGATGGCATACGCTGCAAACAGTCCCAATAGAATCAGCAGCGTAAAAAAGATGATGCGTATTATTCTTCGGATTTTAGTTTTCATCAGCGGAATAATTTTTGTAAAAATACGGATTAATAAAGAATTCCGATATTTGAAAAAAATTTTCTCATGAATCAGGTTCCCCGGGTTATCCTTTTTTATTGTCTGATGGTTTTCTTCATGAATGGACAGTGCCAGTCTTCGTGGAAGGAAACAATGGACAAAGACAATTATACAACAACAAAAGGGTCACTGCCATATCGCATATTTATTCCGGATTCGGTTGGCGCTGATGAAAAAATCCCGTTGGTATTGTTTCTTCATGGTGCAGGCGAGCGTGGCGACGACAATGAGAGTCAGCTGTTGCATGGTGTAAAACATTTTCTGACCGACAGTATTCAACACGAGTTTCCCTGTATAGTGCTGGCGCCACAATGTCCGCTCAGTGCGCGTTGGGTAGAGGTTGACTGGTCGCGTCCATCGCACAAGATGCCGCAGATTTCTGTTCCGATGACACAATTGTTTGCATTGCTCGACTCATTGGTTGCGGTATTGCCGATTGATACCAACCGCGTTTATATCACCGGATTGTCGATGGGAGGCTTTGGCACATGGGATGCGTTGGCGCGCAGGCCGGGATATTTTGCAGCAGCCATGCCGGTTTGCGGTGGTGGCGATGAATCGACAGCCAATTTAATGACGCAAACGCCCATCAGGGCTTTTCATGGCAATCTGGATCATCTTGTCATACCCGCGCGAACAGTAAACATGGTGAATGCGGTCAACGATGCCGGTGGCCATGCCGAATACACCATTTTCCCGAAACTTGGTCACTTGTGCTGGGAACAAGTCTACAGTAATGTTGAAAACATCCGTTGGTTGTTTTCGCAGAAACGCGGGAAATAATTAATTTTGCGCTCAAAATCCTGTTTTGAAATTTTTTAAGAGACACTGGCCTCCGCATGATTATTTCAGATATCTGTATTTACTTGCAGGTACACTGATTGCATTTGCTGTTTTATCTTTTTCCGGATACACGCTTCAAATCGGCTCTGTAGCACTGAAGGACTCGAAAATAAAGCAGTTTTTCTATCCCGATACTGTTCCTGTTGCACCTAAAATTGATTCATCGCAAATAACCGAAAAGGTTGATTCTTCGGCGCAGCGATTTTTGTTTATTGGCGATTCCATGCTTGAGTTTTTGCGAATCCGCATGAATGAATACTGCAAAAAAAATGGTCATACCATGCAAACTGTCATCTGGTACAGTTCTTCGTCGCTTTGGTATGGTCAGTGCGACACATTACAACACTTCATCAAGAAATACAATCCAACTTATGTTGTGCTGGTATTGGGTGCCAATGAGCTGTTCATCAAAGACATTAAAACCGAACGTGCAAAATTTGTCAGCAACATTGTTGCACAAATGGGAAAACTGCCTTTCATCTGGGTGGGACCTCCCAACTGGAAAGATGATACAGGCATCAACGATCTGATTTTGCAATATGCCGGCGAATCGCGCTATTTTCCATCAAAGAATCTGACCTACGAGCGCACCAAGGACGGGGCGCATCCAAAGCGTGAATCGGCGTATAAATGGATGGATTCGATTGCCGTATTTATGCAAAACAAAGCAGCCTATAAAGTGCTGATGACACCGCCCGACACCTTGTACGGCAAAGTGCCGCCCACGGTAATTTTACAACCCAATCCGCCTTTCTGATGCAGTGGAGTACATTATTTCAGGACCTGCTTTTTTATAAACCCGATGCGCCCATTCTGTTCAACAGCGGAATATTCTGGTTGTTGTTTATTCTGGTACTTTCGGTATATGCTGCCATTTATCGCAACAATACAGCCCGTACTGTTTTTCTGTTGGGCTTTAGCCTGTTCTTTTATTATAAATCGAGTGGTGTATATGTGTTGTTGCTGATAGGCACCATTGTTTTTGTCTACTATCTTACCAGACTGATGCACCGTCAGCAGAATCAGCGCAGAAAGCGATGGATGCTGATTTTTAATGTTATTGTTACGCTTGGTTTTCTGGCGTATTACAAATACACCAATTTTTTTCTGGATAACTTTGCTTTGCTTACGGGCAACGATTTTGATCATGCCGATATTTTTCTGCCCGTCGGAATTTCGTTTTACACTTTTCAGATTCTGAGTTATGTTTTTGATGTGTACAGGCGAGACCTGGAGCCAGAGAAGGATTTTCTGAACTACGCTTTTTATATTACATTTTTCCCGCAATTAGTGGCCGGGCCAATTGTGCGGGCCAGTTTGTTTCTGCCACAACTCAAAAACAGAATTATCATTCATGCGGCAGAAGTCCAGAAAGGATTTTTTCTCATCATGCAGGGATTGTTTAAAAAAGCAGTTCTGGCCGATTATGTGTCGCAATACAACGATCTGATATTTGCCTCTCCGGGCACCTACAGCGGTTTTGAAAATCTGATGGCGGTATATGGTTACACGCTGCAGATTTACTGCGATTTCAGTGGCTACAGCGATATGGCTATTGGGATTGGGAAAATGATGGGCTTTGATCTGGGTATTAACTTCAACAAGCCGTATCAGTCTTTAAGTATTACTGAATTCTGGCGTCGCTGGCACATCAGTTTGTCAACCTG
This sequence comes from uncultured Bacteroidaceae bacterium, assembly GCA_964429475.1. Classification (GTDB taxonomy): domain Bacteria; phylum Bacteroidota; class Bacteroidia; order Bacteroidales; family DTU049; genus GWF2-43-63. The sequence continues at coordinate 16,356 of CAYSCE010000006.1, forward strand.
GTTACGCGATTATCTTTATATCCCGCTGGGGGGTAACCGCAAAGGTAAATGGAGGACATACATTAATTTATTCATCACAATGTTGCTTGGAGGGCTCTGGCACGGTCCTTCATGGAAGTTTGTTTTCTGGGGCGGTATGCATGGAGCCGGTCTTGCCATTCATAAATTATGGAAAACGTATGTCATGCCTGGTGAGCTAAAATCGAAGCCTGCAGCTATTTTATACAAGTTTTTATCCTGGTTTCTGACTTTCCATTTTGTGGTCTTTCTATGGATTTTCTTCCGCGCACAAAGTTTCGACCTGGCCTGGGAGATGATTGGTCAAATATTTGGGTCGATGGACATGGCATATTTACAGCCGTTCTGGAGTGTGCGCTACATTTTTGTAGTCATGTTACTCACAGGTGCTGCCATACATGCAGTGCCATCGCGCCTTTTCCCGAAAATGGAAAATGCATTTGTACAAACGCCCTTTGTATTGAAAGCGTTTGCCTTTATCGTGTTGATTCAGCTGGTGATACAGTTTCGGAGTGCGTCGGTACAGCCGTTTATTTACTTCCAGTTTTAATTACAACCTTCAACCAAAACTTCGTCGAAGTTTTGAACTTCGACGAAGTTTGAAGGTTGTAATTAAAACGTAAACCACTTGTAGTTGTACAACCCATCCAGCAACCGCTTTTCTTTTTCTTCCTTGCTGAGGGCTTTGTAGGCGGCTTTTTCGGCTTCGAAGGCGGCGCGCTCTTCTTCGCGTTTGCGTTCTTCTTCGGCGCGGATAGCATCCTGTTCGGCTTTAATAATGGCCTGTTCTGCATCCCACTCTTTTTTGGCGCGGTCGGTCAGAAATGGCTCTGCTACTGCCGGAAACAGCTCAAGCAGTAATTGATCTTTTTCGTTATTCACCAGATTGCGGTCGCCGTATTGCGCCAAAACCTTGTTTTGCTGCGGCTTGTATTTGTCGGTGTTGTAGGGAACTTCTTCGCGTGAGCCGGTAATTTTTTCGCGGAAATCAGGATCGATCGGCACCGGTGTTTTTCCGTAGGAGCCTTTGACCAGATTGATGTACTGGGTGTTTACATTGGTATACCAGGGCAGACCTTTGTTTTCGTCAAGAATGCAGTTAACGGCCTGTACACCGACAATCTGACTGGTAGGGGTCACCAGCGGAATGGAACCGGCATCGGTGCGCACGCGTGGTACAGCCATCAATACGCGGGGCAGTAATTCTTCGAGTTTTACTGCTTTGAGCTGAGCCAGCATATTGGTGTACATGCCGCCCGGAATCTGTGCGTTTTTCACCATTTCGTTCGGAGCAGGGAAGTTGAAATAGGCTTCAATTTCGTTGCAGGCCTGCAGTACGTCTTCGTAATTTTCTTTTTCAACTGAGTTGATGGCGCGGTCGAATACTTTTTCAATTTCAACCGGCAACTTGTCTTTGGTGAGGTCGAAACTTTTCGGGAACATTTTGTAGCTGTCGTATTCGTCCATCTGGTGCCGGATTTCCTCCAGTTTGTCACTGAGTTTTTTCAGCACTTCGATGTTGACATTGGTTTCGTATCCAAGTTTCTGACAGAACAGATGAATGATTTCATACGCTGGGGCAGCGCTGCCACCGGCGAAAGGCATCAGGTTGGTGTCGACAATATCGGCACCGTTCATTATTGCAGTGAGCACCGAAGCCAGCCCGTAGCCCGGGGTTGAGTGGGTATGAAAGTCAACCGGAATTTTTACGTTGCTTTTCAGCGCACGGATGATTTTGGCAGCGCTAACATGATCGACCAAACCAGCCATGTCTTTCAGTGTGATCATGTCGGCGCCCATGGCTTCGATTTCTTTGGCTTTGCCAACAAAATAGTCAACTGTGAAAACCGGCGGTTTCGGTTTTTCTTTAATCAGTCCAAAAAATTTCTTTTTCAGTTCGAGCTTCGGATCAACGGTGTAGCTGATAGTACCATCGGCAATGCCGCCATATTTTTTTGCAAAATCAACCGAGCTTTTAATATTATTCATGTCATTGAGCGCGTCGAAAATGCGGAGAATATCGATGCCGGTTGACATGGTGTTTTTAATAAAACCTTCAATGACATGTTCAGGATAAGGGTTATATCCAAACAGATTGCGTCCGCGCGATAAAGCGGTCAGTTTTGATGAAGTGCCGATGGCATCTTTGATTTTGGCAAGGCGTTCCCACGGATCTTCGTTCAGATAACGCATAATGCTATCGGGTACGGCGCCACCCCAGACTTCCATAGCATAAAAACGTGCTTCTTTAAACAAAGGCAGCACATGATCAACCTGGGCCTGGTTCATGCGGGTTGCAAATAATGATTGCTGGCCGTCGCGCAGCGTAAGATCCCTTATCTTCAATTCTTTCATAGCGATGTCTTTTAACTGCGTAAAATTACAACTATTTTGAGAGTATAGAGGATTTTTTAACCTGTGATAAGTATCAGATTATGTTGACAACCGCCTTTCTCTTTTGTATTTTTGCAAAAAGCATTTATTATGAAATCAGACATTCAGATTGCCCGCGAAACGCCGATCAAACCTATTGTTGAAGTTGCCAGACAATTGGGAATTAATCCAGACGATCTGGATCTGTATGGAAAGCATAAAGCCAAAATTCCACTGAGTTACATTGATGAGAAAAAAATCAAGCAATCAAAACTGATTTTGGTTACTGCAATTACACCAACGCCTGCCGGTGAAGGAAAAACAACCACTTCTATTGGTTTGGCCATGGGACTGAACCGTATTGGCAAGAAAGCAACGGTGGTTCTTCGCGAGCCCTCTCTGGGTCCCGTTTTCGGCGTGAAAGGCGGTGCAGCCGGCGGTGGCTTTGCGCAGGTGATTCCAATGGAAGATATCAACCTGCATTTTACAGGCGATATGGCTGCAGTCGAGAAAGCAAACAATCTGTTATCGGCATTGATTGACAATAATCTTCAGAATACAAAAAACAGTCTGAACCTTGATCCGCGCACCATCAGCTGGAAGCGGGTGATGGATATGAACGACCGCTCGCTGCGCGACATTGTTATTGGTTTGGGTGGAACTGCCAACGGTATTCCGCGCGAAACCGGCTTTAATATTACAGCTGCATCCGAAGTGATGGCGATTCTGTGCATGGCCACTGATAAAGACGATCTTGAAAAAAGACTGGGAAATATTTTTATCGGATTTACTTTCGATAAAAAACCGGTGTATGCGCGCGATCTGAACGCACAGGGCGCTATGGCGGTGTTACTGAAAGATGCCATTATGCCTAATCTGGTGCAGACGCTGGATAATACACCTGCCATTATTCACGGCGGACCTTTCGCCAATATTGCACAGGGAACCAATTCCATTATTGCTACCAAAACCGGATTGTCGTTGTCGGAATATGTGGTTACCGAAGCCGGCTTTGCAAGCGACCTTGGTGCCGAAAAGTTTTTTGACATCAAATGTCAAACGGCTGGATTGATGCCGAATGCAGTTGTGATTGTTGCAACGGTACGTGCACTGAAATATCATGGCGGCGCAAAGAAGGATCAGTTCGCAAAGCCCGATGCGGAGCTGGTTCGCAAAGGTTTGCCGAATCTGGAAAAGCATGTCGAAAACATGAAAATGTTTGGATTTACACCTGTAGTTGCCATCAATAAATTTGATACCGACAGCGATGAGGAAATTCAGGTGATTGAAGATTTTTGTAATTCCCAAAAAGTGCCAATGGCTGTAAACGAATCCTGGGCCAAAGGTTCAGGTGGCGCGGTTGCGCTTGCCGAAGCAGTAATCAATGAGGCAAAATCATGTCCTTCGTGCTTCAAACCGCTCTACGACAAGAGCTGGGATGTGGAGAAAAAAATCAATACCATTGTCACAAACATGTATGGCGCAAAAGATGTTGAGTATTCGCTGAAAGCGAGAAAGGACCTTGAAAATATTGTTTCGCTCGGACTCGATAAACTGGCTGTATGCATGGCCAAGACACAGAATTCATTGTCTGATGTTCCTGAATTGCGCAATCGTCCGAAAGATTTTACCGTGAATATTCGTGAAATTGAAATTTCTTCAGGTGCCGGATTTGTTGTTCCAATCGCAGGAACCATCATGCGCATGCCGGGTCTGCCTGCTGTGCCATCGGCCGAGAACATTGGCTTTGATGAGGATGGACATGTGACCGGACTTTTTTGATTTACGAGTTCAGATCGGTGATTTTTGATTTTAGAATGAATTCAGAAGTGCAAATTTTTATTCTGCAACTTGAAATCGCACATCAGATCATAAATCTAAAATCAAAAATCGGATCTCTTAAATCATTCCGGCTCATGCGCTACAGAAATCAGCATATTCTGAAACTGCCGCAGGTGCAGACTGTATGGAAATTGTTTTGATTTCAGCCGGATAAATCCATCGGCTTTTGCTTTTTCCATTTCGAACGGATCGATGTGAATATTGCTGCGTAAAGTAATATAGCGCTTTCCGTAAGCTTTGAATATGGCTTCCTTGAAAGTCCAGTAGGCAACTGCTTTTTCAAGGTTTTCAGTTTTTTTCCATTCTTCGTGTTCCTGTGCACTCATGAATTTTTGCGTGACTTTCAGAATTTTCGGATGAATGGGTTCTATGTCAAGTCCATGCATCAGTTTCATGTTGGGCGAAATCAACACAGCCGAATAATCGGTACAATGTGTAATGCTGATGGAACGCTGCGGATTGACCAGAAAGGGTTTGTTGTTGTCGTCGTAATATATACGGTAGATGTAATCAGCTTTTACCAGATTGCGTATCAGTGCACGATAGCTCAGCCATTGGCGCCGACGCGTATCGTTGCCGAACGAGGCCAGCGTATCAAATTCTTCTTTGTTCAGAAACAACATGGAAATAAGCTCATCCACACTTTCGGTGATGTGCCACAGGCCCATTTGCAGGTCCGGATGAATCCATTCGTGATACACTAAAGGCATAGAGAAAAATCAATGCATAATTACGATTTCTTTTTCAGCCACTCCATTTTTAAAAGCAAATTTCAGAAAATAATAACCATTCGGCAGGTCGCGGGTTTCAATGGTTGTTTCGTCAGTTCCACTGTACACAACTCTGCCCTGAATATCGCATAAATACATGTTTTCCGGACGTTCGTCCGTAGCATACCGGATGATGGTGTTTTCATCAGCCGGATTAGGAAATACTGAAACAAGATTTTGAAAATCGGGTTCTTCGCATCCGGCGGTTGGTCCCCAGATGTAATGGGCCCATTCGGGACGGTCGACAAACGGATTTCGGTTATGCTGAATGCCATATACATCGTTGTTGCGGTCAATTTCTTTGGTGCTGACCGGATCGAGTGCATGCCACTCAAGCAGCATGTTTTCGGTCCAAACAGACAGGTCGCCGCCGCTGAATGATTCTCCGGTCCAAGAGGGCATTTCATCTTTGTAGCGAACGCACATGTAAAAATAAATACGCGCAAAATCGCCTTTAAAACTATCGATGGGTTCGAATACCGTTCCGGTGTAGCCCGGAAAACCACATGGACCCAGTTTGCTGCCATTCTGCGATGTCCATGTTGCAGAACTTACTTCGCCGAAAGGATAATTGCTTCTTTGGCCATTCACTTTTCCATCGGTGGGAACCACATGAAACATGTCGCTGTACATGGGCGAAGAACCGCCAAACCAGCTCTGAGGCACAGAATGCTCGCGGTTGTAACAATCGCCTTCGCTGCTGTAGGAGCCACATTGATCAGTAACGAATGTAAATTCATACGGAGCGGTACCACCTGGAATATCCGAGTACATATCCCACAATTTCCCATTGGGTTTATTGTCGGTTGTAGGGTACACATCCCAAAGATTGTCATAGGTGGTAATTGTATAACCACTGGAAATAATATTGTGTAAAGCTGTTTTCAGAGCGCTTCCCGAGAGGCCTTCGGCGGCATCATAATAACCTGCGGGTGGTTGAGCAACGGTAAAAATCGGCAACAAACAAACCCAAATCAACATCCATTTTTTCATAGTGCAAAGATAATACATGTAAAGGTATGACTTTATAGCTCATAAAGCAATGAAAAAGAAAAAGTCAGGGAAACCCCTGACTTTTCACGAAAGAATAATCCTGATTCAATGTGTGACCAGAAAGGATGTTCGTTTTGAGCCATTAATCGAGAAATAATACAGTCCTTCATCATAATCCGACACCGGAATATCAAATTCGGCGTTCACGCAGATGCCGTTCTCAACTTCAGCTCCAAGAGCGTTGAAAATAGTAAATTGGGCATTTAAGGACGATTCATCGGTCGAAATATGCAGCATATCTGAAGCCGGGCTCGGATAAACACTCAACCATGGTAGTTTTTTATCCATAAAGTCTACCGGCAAAACCTGACTGTAATCGAAATTTCCATCAAAATCGGTTTGTTTTATTCTGTAATAGGCCAGGCCGGGAAATGGGTTTTCATCGGAGTAAAAATAGCGTACAATTTCATTGCTGTTGCCACTACCATCCATTACGGCCAGGGGTACAAAAGTTTCTCCATCCAGCGAACGCTCCACCGTAAAATAGTCATTGTTGGTTTCCGAGGCCGTTTTCCAGATTAAATCAATGGTTGTGTTTTTTACAGCAATATTGAAATCAAGAAATTCAACCGGAAGAACAATGGAACAATCGAACGAAGCGCCATCCGACAGGATAAAGTCGAGGGTATAGGAATTTGGATTGTTTTTATTCAATTCGTTGATCATGATGTAATATGTTTTGTTTTTTTCAATTTTCATTTCCGAAACCCATTGGTTGCCGTTGATGTCTTCTGCAACATCGCCGTACATTTTCGACAGGCCGGTTTTTCCTGGAGGTGCATATCTGGCATGTGAGCATCGGAGAGGAGTAGAAATAGCACCGCATGAATCGGCCTGATAAACGGCAAAATCCATGTCGCTGTTACCAAGCGGCTTTATTTCAAATTCCATGGTGCCGCTGCTGGATACGAGTACTTTGTACCACTCGCTGTAATTTTCTTCCAGCACGCAGCTGCCACAGCCTTCAGAGACTATTCCGGGGCCGTACATCTGCGATGAAACAGTAAAATCACTGCACAGTGGAATTGCTCGGACGCAATCATTGTTGTATGTCAGTGCAGGTCCGCCTGCAAAAGGTACTTCAGATAATTGAAATTCCCAACCTTCCCAGTATCCTGTGTTTGATGCGTCAGATTTGAATGTAAATGTCAGACAGCCGCTGTTATCAGTCGATTGAAATACGCCTGAATTGTAATTTCCACTCAAAGTCCGTACGACCGGAAGATTACCGCAACCACTCCACATGACAGGGCTGTTTTCCGATGATCCGTTTCGTACAATAAGCTGATCTTTGCATAATACCATTGCATATTCAACACTCAAAGTGCTAACGGTTGCTCTGATAGCCGTACCTTCAGAAGTGGGACAAAAAGTCCGGAAAACCTGATCCACATTGGCGGCATAGGTTGTGCCAGAACCTCCGTTGTCATAATAGCTGCCGCTGTTTGTCGAAACAAGGCAGGATCCGAGTCTGGTGTTCTGCATTCCTGCAGTGGCATGAAAATATGGACCTCCTTCGGGTTCCGGGCAAATGCCGCAATCATAGGGGCAGGAACTGCAGGATTCTCCGGATCCGCAAAAGAAATCACCACAGTAGTCAACGTAGCTTTCGGTAATACTTAAATCAAATGTGCCCGGCGAAACAGACGCAATTCCCAGCCAGTAGTAACCCTCGGTCAGATTGGTCCAGTGTGCAATCCCTGAAGGAGCCAGACACTGGCTGCCGGTGATTACCGAGGTCCCGGCTGCGCATGAATAATTGTGCATGAGTAAATATTGCACATTGGGAAATGTGGCATTCTGAAGGGTGATGTCTATTGTATTCATTCCTCCGGAAAGCGAAAACCCGTACCAGACAGTGTTCCCGGCTGTAAAACAACCATCTGCGAAGTCTGCTGTAGCACCGATGGTTGTTTGCCCTGAAAGAACGCTTCCGTCGAGTGCAGGTGTTATTGCCAATGACGGATAATCATTGGTTACCGGTGGATTGCTACAGTTGATGGTTGCTTCCCATCCGGTACCGTTGGACAATGCATCGGAGGAAAAAACAATGGTTATGCAGCAGCAATTCGATCTGATGAGCCCCGGAGACGGATTTGTAATGTCTGGTGCTCCGGTGGCGCTGTTTCCATAGTACACATATAAATTATCACCAGAAATCAGATTAATACTGGTAAATAACAATGAAATGCTTTTGTTGTTTCCGGATTGAAAAGTGATGGTGTCACGAAAACCATCCGAATAGTTCGCTGCAGCGCCGCCATTGTCATAAAAAGTTCCGCTGCATGTACTTACATAGGATGCCGAGCCCATGTTGTAAGTCTGGCTGAAAACTGTCGTGCAAAAGCCAATAAGTACGAGTGTGATAAAAATTCTTTTCATAAAAACCTCCTTGTTATAATATGAAATCGGTGATTGAATAAATCGGGATATGCTCAGTATTTTCTGAAAGCACCGGCCGGGTCTCGCAGTCTGCATTCCGGCGGATGCGTTGTTCTTGAAACATCAAAGACTGGTTGATTGGAAAAAGTTTTTTGTGAAACAATCAGATAGTACGGTCTGGTTGGCCACAAATAAATCCGGCGGATTGTGTGAACCCGCATTCCTAAAATGGTTGCGCCAATACTATATATTATTGCAACCAGAAAAAAGTCGTTGTAAAAGTGCCTCATGTCCGCCCTGTTTATAAGCCGTTAAGTTATATCAATTGAAGGCGGCAGTCAAAAGTTAATTATCTTCAGACTTTAAAAAAACACGATTAGTCGATTAAATATATTTGTAAAGCGACGTCGTTCCGGTTGCGAATATTCCGGTTGTTTCATCAGCAGTGAGATTGGTTGTTGCATGTTAAAGATTCTCCGAAAACAGAAAAATCCCTTTAGGTGTTAATAACTTCAATTCGACGACATAAAGCATTAACAAAGTTGTGTTTTAGTATCATTCAAATGTGAATTTTTCGGAAAAACACTGTAAAGAAAGCAAGTACTCAGAGTTTTGAAGTCCCCGGACTTGTTCCGTGATCCCTCCGTCGAGGTCTCAGCAAAGGCTGCGTAGGTTTTCCAGGAGATCCCGGCACAGTAGCATAAGCTGAATCACAATCTGTGACCGGGAACTTTGAGGCGTAATAATTTTGTGTCTTTGTGTCCTTGTGGCCAATAAGCACAAAAAAAGCCAGGCACCTGTCCTGACTTTTCGAAACCTTGGGGGGTTTGTTATCGGGGTTATCTTAAATATCTTAGTTTTTATTGATGATGGTGAACCGCTGACTCTCCATTCCCTCAATATTCAGCAGATAAAGTCCATCCTGCAGATTATCGAAATAGATGCGTGGCACCACACCATCGAGCTGACCTTCCACAACGAGTGTTCCCATCAGATTGAATACTTTGTATGGCTTGTTCACAAAGTAACGGCTGGCGCGCACAGTAATGTAATCATCAGCCGGATTGGGGTAAAGCTCAATGATAATCGGCTCATCTTCCGAAGTGAAATCAACGGAAACAATATGACTATACTCAAATTCACCATTGAAATCGGTTTGTTTGATGCGGTAATAAACAACGCCGCTCAGTGGCCCGATATCGGAAAATTTGTACGTCCTGACCATATTGCTGTTGCCGGCACCACCCACTTTTCCTATGGCTTCGAATTCAATGCCGTCAATCGAACGTTCTATGGTGAAGTAATCGTTGTTGTTTTCGGTGGCTGTAATCCAGGTGAGCTCGGCGCCGTCAAATATTTTTTCTGCATAGAAATCTATCATCGAAACCGGCAGCGGCTCTGTGATATCGCAGTTGAACGATGCGCCGTTGGTCAGCGTCCAGTTTATGGTGTACTGGTTCGGATTGGGTTTATCCCACTCATTCACCATCAGATAATAGTATTCACCTGCAGTGACATTGATTTCCTGCACCCATTGGTCTCCGGAGACATCCTCGGAAACATCAGTTGTTCCCGGTGCATCGCGCATTCCCGTCTTACCGGGAGAGGTACGGGCTGCATAGGAGCAGCGAACAGGAGTTCCAAGCGACCCGCAATTGTTTGCCTTGAAGAATGCGAAGTCAAGGTCGCTTACTCCGTTAGGTACGATTTCAAGTTCAACAGTACCGCCTGTTGCAATGTGCACGTAGTACCATTCGGTGAAATACTCCGAGGTGATACAACCATTGCAGTTATCCGATACCAGCCCCGGGCCATAGGTAAAAGAACTGGCGCTCACATCTGAGCAAATGGGGGTAGAATTGATACAGTCGGTATTGGTTTCTCCCGTTGGTCCGGATGGAAATGGAACACATGTGAGATTAATCTGCCAGCCGTCCCAGGTGCCAACACTGGATGCTCCGGAAGAGAATCTGAAAGTAAGGCAACCACTGATATGGCTTGAAGTAAAAACGCCGCCATTCCATGCTCCACCTGCACTATAAATAGTTGCTGCTGTTTCACCACAGCCATACCATAAATTTGGAGAGCCCTGTCCCGGACCATTCTGAACATACATCACATCGTTGCAGGTGGGGCCTGCCGACCATTCCAGATCCAGCATGCTTACAGTGGCCCGGACAGCTTTCTGAGGTGAATTTGGGCAGAATGTGCGGAATATCTGGTTAATATTGTTTGAGTACGGATTGGACGCACCGCCATCGTCATAATAGGTAGAGTTACAGGTGGCAGTCATACAGGCGCCTACATATGTACTTTGAAGACCAACAGTCGGGTGCAGATATATTTCCGGCAATGTGCTGACATATAGAA
>CAYSCE010000007.1:0-27059 GCA_964429475.1 uncultured Bacteroidaceae bacterium
TATGTTTTTGAGTGTCTTCCATTTTTAATTCATTGTCAATTAATCCCGTAAATCACGACAGAAAAAATAAAATGATTGTATGCTTTTTCATCACTGACTCAATTGTTTTTTAGTTGTTTTATAAACAGTAAAATCTTTTTTATTGTAAACGACTCTGAAAAAGTCAGGGTAGTCAGCAAAACGGAACGGGGGCAACCATATTTCCGGATTCACAACAATATAATTTATGTTGTATTTCAAAACGATTTTTTCAGCTTCGCCAAACTGAATTGTATCACGGAGCAAACGATTCACATCCTTTTTAATCAGGGTCTGATCGACCAGATCGGCAGCCCCGTTAAACCGGATGATCAGCGCATTTATATTCATAAACTCCGCCATATCAGTGCTTGTAATCGAATCCGATAAAACGGTGCTGTTTTCAGGTATTACATTTTGTAATCTGACCACAGCTAGTTGTTCGTGATGAGGATTTCCGGACTGCGTTTTTTGAAAGACTCCAAAAATCATCATACCGATTGCACCAATCATCAGAAAAATATTCAGTCTGTTTTTGTTGATGTGTGGAAATTTTTTCAAAATCAAATCATACAGAAACCCAATCACCAGGCCAGCAAAGAGAAAATAGGCCGGAATACGCAGCATCCTGATAATGGCAACATAAGAAATAATCTTGCTTAGCCAGGGCACAACCAATGGATTGAATACCACTAAAAATGTAGACAGCAAACCAGCAGCTGCAAACAATACGGCTGTCCGGTTTTCATTGTTCCTTTTTAACCGGAATAAAAGAAAAACACTAATCAGAAAGGCCAAAATCATCCCTTTAACATAATAGGCCTTTAAAGAAAAAGCATGTAAATCCTGACTCAGATAAAAGAAGTGATAGTGCTTGTGCCAAATCTGCGAAGACGCACTGGCAATATAATCAAGATTGGGAATCAGCTTCATCAGCAAAACCGGCACCGACAAGGCCAGCACCACACCGGCCGCTGTTACCATTCGGATAAATTCCTTTTTCTTTCTGCCGGAAAAAAGAAGGGACAGCAGCATATACGCCGTGGTTGTCATCATAAAAAACAGAAAACCATTCTGATGAACAAGCATCATAACAGCGACAATGAGTGCCAGAGATACTGAAAAAAGCAATTTTCCTGAAACAATATATCTGAAATAAAAGGCGTATGCTACAGGAAGCATCAGCCAAAAGTACACCCTGTTCGGATAAACCATCGAATCGAAAACAGTTCCGTACTGAATGCGGTCGTAAAAAACTGAAATAATAAAAAAGCACATGAGCGAGAACGCAATCAGCTTTCTGTTTCCAGTAAGTTCCTTCAAAAATCCATATAGTATGAAAGGCACCAAAGCTGATAATAAAGGTGACATATAATGCCAAACTACTGAAAGCTCAATTCCTGAAAAATACGAAATACAGGCAAGTAATACATAATATGTGTCGTACACATGATCGGGTATAAGCGGATTTCCAGGCAGGCTGTAGTAAGCATTCTCAACTATGCCGCCCGAAAGCATATTCCTGATAACCTGCAGATGAATGGCCGCATCGCCGCGCGGAAACCAGCCTGAAAACAATGAAATAAACAATACACTCACCGACAGGGTCACCATGAGCAAAATCAAATGCCAATCAGGTTTTGCATAATTAATTATGCTATTTGAAAGACGCCTTTTATACATGCGAAAAATATATGCCGCAAGCAGAAATCCGTTTACTATTGAACAAACAAGAAAAATGGTGTTGAAATGTAACGACAGGAAATAAGCTATAAAGGAAATTATAGAGAATAAAACAAATCCGACTGCAAAGGCAAATCCGGTTTTTACTGCCGAAGAAAAATCGTTTTTAAAAAACAACTGCTGCAGCAATAAGCCGGGCAAAATTACAAACCAGACCAATAACCCGGATATTTGTAAAAGCCAGAATATGTCAAACTGTAATGTCATAATTCTTCTGCACCTGTTTTTTTCTGAACCTTGAGATTATTGAATGACTGTTTCAGAATCCTGCGCAGCATTATTTCGGATAACCCGTGCCGGATTTCCCGCAATAATCACATTATCCGGAAACGATTTGGTAACAACACTGCCGGCACCAACAATCACATTGTTTCCGATAGAAACACCCGGAAGGATGATTACTCCGGCACCCAGCCACACATTTTCGCCAATGCGTATTGGGTCTGCTTTTTCGATAATACTTTTATCTTCGAAACCATGATTTGAGCTGATGAGTTTTACACCAGGTGCAAACAAAAAGTTCCTGCCGATTTCGATTCCGTTAAGCGCCTGAAAATAACAATCACCGCTGAGTGCAAAGCTTCCAATGGTCGTCGGATCGTCTGTCATTCTGATGTTCCGTATTCCAATTATTCTTGAAGTAAAATGCAGTGGAAAGCGCACGCCGCGGTTTATTCCGTAAATACGACGATATTTCCAACTGATCCACAACAATCCGAAAGGCACACGGCCAAACAGCTTCCATCGCCTGTGATAATTCCGGATGCACGGAATAAAACAGAAAAAATTCAACAGTGCTTTTGCAATATTTTTCATGATTGTTTTTTCAGAAAAATCCAGAAATAAAGTCCCAGCAATCCATATATAACTGTTCCGCTGATACTCATCAGATACAAAGATAAATAATAATCATTGCGCAGACCACCCATTACAAGCGACCCAATCTGCAATACCAGCGCCACCGAATTAAAAAGCACTTCTATATTGAGTTTGCTGAACACCAGCAGCAATGAGCTTTGCGAAGACACCACAAAACGGACGGCATAATACAGGGTGAAAATCACCAGAATATCACCTGCATCGGTCCATTCCTGCCCGAACAAAGGGCCGAACACATCGTCGCCCCAGATCATGACAACGATCACAGGCAGCACCAACCCAACGAGTAAACGCAATGTGGTTTTTCTGTACAAAGTAAAAACAGATCTGCCATCATTTTTCATTTCAACTGCCTTTTGATAATACACCTGTCCAACCGAGCCTGCAACCAGCGAAAGCGGAGTATTGAACATGCGCACAATCAGCGAATAAAATCCCACAATAATCAAATCAAAATAAAACCCCAGTAAAAAAATGGGCGCCTGTTCCTTCAGGATATTCAGAAAAATACCTAAGCCGCTTTTGACAGGATACTGGCGGTATTCATGCAATTCGCGCTTTATCTGGGGCATGGACACCAAACAAATTAACCGCCGCAAATTCATTCTGAAAAGGTAATATGCACCAAGCAAAATCTGTCCGACAATGGATGCCACAATCATGGCACCCGAAAAATACGCGGCAGCGCCAAAACCAAGATTCAGTGCGGCCGTTGAAGAACTCTGCACTACGCGTCCCACCGATAAAATATTGAATTTCTTGTGACGGTTATGCCAGTAATTGCAAGCCTGAATGATTCCGTTTGTGAAAACCGCCAGCGGTAAAAACCACAGCCATGGCATCAGATCAGGTGCATCGAGTGCATCACTGATTTCGTTGCCGGCAACAGCAACAGGTATTGTCAGTACAACCGACAAAATAAACGCAATCAGAATGCTGCCTGCAAACAGATTAAAAGCCTTGCGGTCCGTGGATGGAAGCAATAAAGCCAGCTCGTAGCGGCCGTTTGCAATCACTGAAAAAATGCCGACTACAGCAAAAAAAGTTCCCCATACACCGAAGTCTTCGGGGGTAAACATGCGTGTCAGTACCGGCATGATGAGAATCGGTATCAGCAATGCAACCGAAGAACCGGTCAGCAAGACGACTATGTTTTTTAAAAAGTCGCTGCGGCTGAAAATGCTTCTGATTGAACCGGTCAGTTTCATAAAGTGGATTCCGTAATGCTATTAAACCGCAAATGTACGTATTTTCCGGCATCGTTGCAGGGGTTTCAAAAACGCCTCAATTTCCAGGTCTTGTATTCCACCGCAGATCCTGATCTTCATCAGGATGACACGGTGGAAGAACACAATTGATGAAGTCATTTAAATGAATGATTACAACGCATTTTGGACAGTTCGTAATACCTTATTCCGAAGCTCCGGGAATTATGTACCTTTGCCACGTATTATGAAACGCATTCTGCTGCTCAGCGATATCAATTCAGCTCATACAAAAAAATGGGCCGGTGTCTTGGTGAATCATGGTTTCACTGTTGGCATCTATTCTTTATCGAAACCTGCTGATGACTGGTACCGCAAAGCCGGCATTGAACTGCTGTCGGAAAGCGGATTTGCAAATAATACTTTCGATGCAGCAACCGCCGGAAAAATTTCATACCTGCGCAAGCGCAATGAAGTACGTAAGGCCATTGCAGCCTTTAAACCAGATATTCTGCATGCACATTATGCTTCAAGCTACGGCTTGCTGGGTGCCATGACCGGTTTTCATCCCTATTTTATTTCTGTCTGGGGCAGCGATGTGTTGTTGTTTCCCAATAACCCGGTTTCAAAAGCCATCCTTCGGTACAATTTCCGTAAGGCCGATAAAATTATTGTGTCGAGCAAAACGCTCGATACTGCTGTACGCCGCTACACACGCAAATCTCCGCATATTATTCCGTTTGGAATCGATACGGATTTATTTTCCCGGAAAGAGAGAATGTGCGGCGATACCATGAATATCGGCACTGTGAAAACCCTCCGGCATGTGTACGGAATCGATCTGCTGATCAGGGCTTTTGCACAAGTTGTACAAAAATTGCCAACACAAAAAATCTCATTAACCATTGTTGGAGATGGCCCCGAAAAGGAGAACCTGATTCAACTTGCTGAATCGCTTGGGGTACTCAATAAAATTCATTTCATGGCGCCTGTAAGTCAAACAGAATTGGTTGAAGTACTGCATACATTCGACATTGCGGTTTTTCTGTCGCGCAGCGAAAGCTTTGGCGTGGCCGTGCTCGAAGCATCTTCAACAGGGCTTCCGGTCGTGGTTTCAAAAACCGGCGGATTAACCGAAGTGGTGGACGATGGCATTACCGGATTTCATGTTCAGCCCGGAAATATTGATGCTGCGACTGAAAAAATAGTACAACTGCTGCAGGATGAATCACTCCGGCAACGCATGGGCAAAGCAGGTCGCGACAAGGTGATCCGGAAATACAAACTGCAGGATACTTTGATTTCCATTTGTCAATTATATCAGGAGGATTTGAATTCATGAACATTCTGCTCATCAATCATTACGCCGGCTCGCCGGCCATGGGCATGGAATACAGACCGTGGTACATGGCGCGTGAATGGGTGAAAGCAGGCCATCAGGTTACAATAGTAGCAGCCACAAACGCACATGTGCGCACCGTGCAACCGCGCACCAGTCATAAGTTTCAGGAAGAAATTACAGACGGCATCACTTACTTGTGGGTAAAGACCCCGCCCTATGAGGGCAATGGTGCAAAGCGGATTCTGAACATGTTCAGCTTTTACCGCAAATTGAAATGCCATGCACGTAAGCTTGCGATGAAATATAAACCTGATGCGGTCATTGCTTCATCAACATATCCAATGGATAATTATGCTGCGGCAAAAATTGCGAAGTTTTCAGGAGCAAAACATTTTTACGAAGTGCATGATTTGTGGCCGCTTTCGCCCATGGAACTCGGCGGATACAAAGCTTCGCATCCTTTTATTAAATATCTGCAAAGAGCCGAAGATTTCGCGTATAAACGGGCCGACGGCGTAATTTCAATGCTGCCCAAAACGCTTGAATACATGCAGAGTCGCGGGCTGAAACCAGAGAAGTGGCATTATGTGCCGAATGGGATTGATGTGGCAGAATGGAACACCAATAAAGCAATCCCGGATGAAATATCATCTGAGTTAAACAAGATCCGGACAAAACACCAGTTTGTTATTGGTTATACAGGAAGCCATGGAATTTCAAATGCACTTGAAAACCTCATGGATGCAATAAAAATAATTAATGACCCGCAATTCGCATTCGTCCTTTTTGGCAAAGGCCCCGAAAAAGAAAAACTGAAAGAAATGGCATCGGGATGCAGCAATATTTACTTTTTTGAGCCGGTAGCAAAAAATCAGGTACCCGATTTACTATCACATTTTGATGCACTTTTTATTGGTTGGAAGAAGCAGTCATTGTATCGTTTCGGTGTTTCTCCCAATAAATTGTTCGATTATATGATGGCCGGCAAACCGGTGATTCAGGCCATTGATGCGGGTAATGATCCGGTAGCGGAATCGGGCTGCGGAATCAGCATTGAACCTGAAAATCCGCAGGCACTGGCTGATGCAATTGTACGCGTGAAAAACATGAGTGATGCAGAACGTTTACAGATGGGCCATGCGGGCCGCACATACGTGCTGAAACATCACGATTACAAAGTACTTGCAGAAAAATGTCTGAATATTTTATCCGGAAAAAATGATTAAGTCAGAAATTAAATCACCCGAAAATATTGTACTGGCGCTGTTTTCAATACTGGCCTTTATGCTGCCGGTGTATAAAAAAATAATTCCGCTCATCATCGTTTTGTTGTTTGTTGTTGTGGTGTATTATACCATCCGTAAAAAAACATTTCGGTCGTTCAGACTGACAACCGCTTCTGCAGCCAGTATTGCGCTATATCTGTTGTATGCTGTCGGGTTGCTTTATACCGAAAACATGAAAGCAGGATTGTTCGATATGCAGGTAAAGATGAGCTTTCTGGCGTTTCCGGTGTTGTTTGCACTGGCTACGCCCTTTTTCAAAGCGGGATTCAGAGCGCGAATTGAACAGGTCTTTATTGCTGGTGTTTTATTCAGTTCATTGCTTTCGCTCACTATGTCGGCCATTCGTTATGCTGAATCGCGCGACATACAGGAGTTTTTCTACATACATTTTAGCAGGCAATTTCATCCTTCGTATTTTGCCATGTATGTGAATGTGGCGTTATTGCTACTGATGAACAGTGTTTTCAAGCAATGGCATACCTTGAATAAAACTAAAACGGCTCTGCTGGCTGTTTTATGCGCATTTTTCATTCTGGTTGTTTTTCTCACCAATTCGAAAGCCGGAATTATTGTTTCATTAATCAGTATGCTGTTGTTTTTACTGATTAAAGTTTTTTCGATTAGAAATAAAAGAGCCGGAATAATAGCATTAGTCTCATTTATCGGGCTGGCAGCAATGATCTGGGCACTGGTTCCTGGCGTCAAGAGCCGCTTTCAGGACGCATTCATATCACTTACTGCATTCGAAAAACATCAATCCAATAATCCCGGAGAAGGCAGTGCACAACGCATCGTCATCTGGAAATGCTCGCTGCAGGCGATACAGGACAATCCTGTGATTGGAACGGGAACCGGAGATGTGCACGAAACGCTGGATAAAAAATTTACGGAATATGGATTTCATTATGGTGTAAAACTCCACCGGAATGCACACAGCCAGTATTATCAAACAGCCATTGCTCTTGGAATTATTGGATTACTGATTTTATTGTTTATGTTTTTCTCCTTGCTGATTCATGGAATCCGTAATAAGGAAGCGGTTATCGTGCTGATAACACTTGTATTTCTATTACACTTTTTTGTGGAGTCAATGCTCGAAACACAGGCAGGAACCGTGTTTATAGCCTTCATGATTTCTTTTCTGTCTATGAAGGCCGAAACGGAAACAATTAATGAATATTAATCCTGTTTAAAGGAATCACTGATAACATCTGAGGCCTGGTTTGCTGAACCAAAACCGAGTCTGTAGCTGCTTCAGATGATCTTTTCAGTTCGTAATCGCTGGATAGGTTTTGTTGCTGGATTGAGGCATAACCGACCATAAGCATGGATGATGTAATTATAATCAGTCCCGGCAATAATCTTCTGAAGAAATGTCTCATTTTCACAAATCAATCTGTTTGGTGGAAAGCCTTTTGACTTTTGCCGACTGGAATGGTAAAAACATAAAATATTAAATCATTTATAAAAAAACCGCTTTGATTATTTCGATCAAAGCGGCCTTTTGTGTAAACAACTTTATTTCAGTTTATTTCATTTTTTTCAGCGACTCTTCAGCAGCTTTCAGCAATGGCTCTGATGATAATTTTTTTCCGGTGGCCTGAATCATCCATGCATCGGGAGTCAGACGACCCAGCGAATACATGCGCATAATCTCGGAAGCGAAATCCTTGCCTTTCAGCGACTGTTCTATCTGAAACTGAATCAAATGACCAAGCGGATAAGCCGATAAATACAACGGCGCATCAATCATATGACTGTAAATAGCCAGAATGGTCTGATCCTTAATGCCGAAAACCGGCGCGTAGTATTTGTTCCAGATGTCTTTGGCAATGGTCAGCACAGCTTCTTTCAATTCGGCAGGAGTAGCATTGGGATTTGCATACATCCATTTCCAAACATTCATATCCACCAGACTCACACCCATAATTTCATACAGCGACCAGGTGATGTCCAGATTTTCAAGGTCTTCGGCCAGCGGATCGTTGTTTTTCATATCGAGCAGTTGCAGATCGCGTTTCTGAAAAACAAAAGCAAGAGCCTCAGTAAATGCCGTGTTGGGCACACCACGCAACATATAATTATCGACAAAATGCAGCGAAATGGTTTGTTCAACGTTGTGTCCGAATTCATGTACCGCAATGTTGTAACCTTTGTAATTCATGCCTGTTGCGGCAATGCGTGTGCGCAGATGGCTGACATCGCTGCGCATGGCAGCACCCCATGCATGACCGCTTCCGATGGCCGGATCAACATCGATGTATTTAGACAGATACTGCGCTTTCTCATTGCTGAAGCCAAGTTTCATTAAAATAGAAGGTAAAGCGGCTTTCAGCGAAACATTATCCGGATAAAGTTTCCGCGTGATTTTATCGAGCTCGTCTTCATTCAAACCGCCACGCGAAACAAATCCGTTGTACCAGATGTCGAATGGACGCAGCTTGCGTTTCATGCGCTTTTCAATCACTTTGCCAATTTCTTTAATCACGGGAGACGATACAA
Organism: uncultured Bacteroidaceae bacterium; assembly: GCA_964429475.1. Lineage (GTDB taxonomy): Bacteria > Bacteroidota > Bacteroidia > Bacteroidales > DTU049 > GWF2-43-63. The sequence goes on from CAYSCE010000007.1 coordinate 8,976, forward strand.
AACTGATGAAAAGCTGTTCCACATCGGCCTGACTCATTTCCATGTCGGCATCAAATTTTCGCGATATGGTATTGGCATTATACGGATAATACGAATCGGTTTCTTTCAGCACTTTGAAATTCGACAACAATACATTGTATCTGGTGTTTGGCTCTGGTTCTACTGTTAAAGGACTTCCATCCTGCGAAATTGTGTTGCTGACCGGATTCCACAACAGTTCGGAATTGTTGATTACCTGTGATGGAATGCTTTGATCAATAATGCGCTGCATAACCTGATAAATCATTTCCTGTCTGACAACACCCTTCGGATCGGCATAATGCGATTTCAATTCATCGCGCAGGCCCCAGTGTGTGATCAGTACTTTGTCATCCGAGAACATCTGCTCGTTTTTATCGTTGCGCAGATTGCCCATATAAATATTGTACGACGAAATATAGCTGTCGCCGGCCACCGAGGTTTCCGAAGCTTTCAGCAATAACGCCGATGGAACGCGGCTTGTGAACATATCGCCCAGTCGGGCCATGCCCCATTGGCGCGGAGTCCAGTTCTTCATCTGATCATTTTTTTCCTGCAACGAATAATGTGGAAAGTTCAGCAGAATAACAAACGACGTTTTATTATTAAACATGTCTTCGGTGAAATGGGCAGTCACATCCCACGATCCAAACATCTCATCAACAGCCGTAATCGGGCCGCGCGGTTCGTGCAGAACCCGCATCAGCTCAATCGTAAGCATGTTGTAATGACCGAAAATCTGTTCGAAATAATAATTGTATTTGTCGAACAATTGGTCATAATCTGCGCCGGTTGGGATAAACTGCGCTGTACAGAAGTTGAGAAAGTCTTCGTTGGAGCCATCGGCAGTAGTCCAGAATTCGGCAGCCTGCGCTACGCCTTTGCGGATGCGGACTTCGTCGGTAGTCCCGAATTTATTGATGAGCTGGTCCGTTGTTTTGGACAACGTTTCTTTGCTTATGCTGCTCATGGATTTGTTGGCATTGTTCTGCGCCGTGCCGCTCAGAGGCAGTTGCGCGGTCAGCAGTGTGATTAAAATAATACACAGGTTTTTCATGTATGGTCAGTTTGGTGCAAATATACGAAGTTGTTGTCATTTGCTTCAGCTTTCAGCGGTCAGCAGTCAGCTTTCAGCTTTCAGCGGTCAGCAGTCAGCTTTCAGCTTTCAGACTTCTTAGCCTTAACCTCAACCTTAACCTCAACCTTGACCTTAGTTTCAGTCTTATCGGTAAAATCAGTGACATCCGCAACTGCAGCCACCGGATCCGGCAACGGGCAATCCCGCCTCAATCCAGGCATGTAAGCCACCATCCAGATTATAGACTTCCGTAAACCCTATTTGCTGCAACAATTCAACTGCCCGGGCACTGCGGATTCCATGATTGCAGAGTAAAATTAGCGGAGTACTCACAGGCAGCTCCACGGCCAGCTCATTCAGCTGTTCCAGCGGATACAAAAGCAGCTGCGGGCAATCGATTGAAGAAGCCATTACCTCATGAGCCCTGCGAATATCAACTGCCAGCGCACGGTTTGTTTCAAAAGCTTCACGGGCATTTGCCGGCCTCACATGTCTGACCCCTTCAGCATGAAAAGTCTGATTCAGTGGCTTATCGGAATATGACAGCATCTTTTTTCTGCAAAAATACATATTATATAGAGGTAATGATTGAACAGCAAAGAATATGACCATGCCTGCATGTATATTAAAAAACATAAAGTAACCTTTTTATTACTAACTTATTTGTTACTTACATTTTTGTTACTATCTAATTTGTTACTAATATTTTTATTTGTAACTAATTTGTAATATTTTTGTACCTTTGTAATCAACACGAGATCAATTATATGACAAATTTGACTCCAACGCCGGAAGCGCCTTTCATTTTCGGAAAAACAGCCCGATTCAATGAATTCACCGACCGGGAAAATCAGACGGAACAACTTATTATCAACTTTCGTTCAGGAACAAACACCATATTGATTTCACCCCGGCGCTGGGGGAAAACGTCACTGATTCTGCATACTGCCGACGTATATATGAAGCGCAATAAAAGCGACCGCGTCGTCACCATTGACCTGAACAACATTCGGTCGGAGCAGGAATTTTATGAGAAATACGTGAATCAGATTATGCGTGCGGCATCGACCAAAATAACTGAATTCACCGAAAACGCCCGGACTTTTCTGAGTAACTTTATTCCACGAATCAGCTACAGTCCTAACCAGCAAAACGAAATATCTGTTGCTCTTGACTGGGAAACGGTTAGCAAAGATGCAGATGAGATTCTGAACCTGCCGCAAAAAATTGCCGCAAAAAAAGGCATCCGCATTATTATATGTCTCGATGAATTTCAAAACATAATGGTCTTTGATAATCCCCTGGCCTTTCAAAAGAAACTGCGGTCGCATTGGCAGAATCACAGCCGGGTAACGTATTGCCTGTATGGAAGCCGGCGCAGCCTCATGACCGAACTATTCACCCATTCATCCATGCCATTTTATAAATTTGGAGACCTGATGTTTCTTGAAAAAATTGAAGAAAAACAATGGGTGAAATTTTTCATGAAACGATTTAAAGACACCGGAAAGAAAATCAATGCCGATGATGCAGCACTGATTGCACAAAAAGTCGAAAACCATCCGTTTTATGCGCAGCAACTAGCGCAGCTTACCTGGCTCAGGACCAAAAAAACAGCCAGTGCTGCCATTGTTCATGAAGCCATTGAGCGTCTGATGGACCAGCTGAGTTATGTGTTTCAGAATCTGTCCGACAGTCTGCCTTCGAGCCAGCTTGGTTTTCTGAATGCCATCATCAATAATGAAACAAAACTTACATCCGAAGCGGTAATCAGTCGCTACAAGCTGAAATCATCGGCTCATGTTGCTAAAATCAAAAAAGCGCTGATCGACAAAGACCTGATTGATTATCACAACAAAGTCTACAATTTAAATGATCCGGTTTTCAAACTCTGGCTGAAAACGCGATATTTCATTTAAAACAAAGCGGAACCCGATCAGCTCTTGTTTCTTCGATGCAAGTGGCAATGCCGTTCAGATCGGGAAATGTTCTTGAGAGGATTTACATAACTTTGCTGCATTCATTATTTCAGAAAATGACCAAAATCAAGTTACTGATTTTTATTATTGCGGCATTTAGTTGTTTGTGTGTTAAAGCCGGGTTTGATGCACGGATGAAAAAAGACACCACGGTTCTGTATCCGATTAAGGAAATTGCCATCGCCGACAGTTCATTTTGCACCTTTCTCGATTCGGTGATTGCTCTCGAGAAGCATTGCATTGGAAGACACAAACATTGGGTTTCGCATTACGAAATTTTTCCGGGAATGATTGACAGCAGCGGAGTCATTTCCTGGCGATTTACTTATCATTCCATGAATAATGGCGAATTATTAGGCTATCATAAGGGAAATGAAACAACGCTGGGGGTTCTTTGCTACCGCGAACGATATTTTATTTTTGAACCGGAAAAAATCAAGGGCTTTGAACAGTTTGTGGTACTCACGTCAAAGGCCGGAAAATTGTGGGTTCACGAAAAATCGAAAGTAGTCCGTTACGGGAAAGAGATTGAATTTGAGCTGACAGATAAAACAGTCCTGGCCGTTGAAATCGGGAGCAGGAAAGTGGATTTGCCGGTTAAAAGGAAAATCAAACTGGGACAGACCTATTTAATTGGCAGCGGACAGGTTAAAGACGGCAAGGTATACCTTACCGAAAATACGTGTATGTGCGATTATGGAAATTTATCGACGTTTTCAAAATGCTTTTTCATGCATAAGCTCGTGTACGATATTTTTTGCCCGTGCAGAGCGGCGCAGCGGATCTGAGTTCAACGAAAAGGAGAATCTGTTCCCACGTTCTGTCACTTTGTAAAATGCGGAACTCAATAAAAAATGTCTTTTGATGATTGTCGAAAAAAAAAATACAGGCGAATAAATTAAATCGGACCGTGGTAAAAAACTATTTCTGATATTTGCCTGTTAAATAATACGAATATGAACACCTTCTCAGCTGTTTTTTCGCTTCTTGTACTGTTTTCCGTTTTTGGCCTTCTTGTTTTTGTGTACCTATGGTTCACCAAAAAACGTTATCCGCAAAAAACAGGTAAAATGCTTGATGCTTTACCAAAACTTGAAACCATTGGTTTGAAGCGCGATGCCAACGGATTTTCAGGCGTATACCGAGCCTATCCTGTGTATGTTTACGCTACCACATCTATGAATACAGGGTATTGGGGAGGCAACAAATATCAGGTCTGGGTGATTACAGCCCCTCAGCCCGGCGATTTAAAAGGAATTGGTGGCTTCTTTGGAAAATATCTGGTTGCCGGAGAACGTCCCGGATATGCCATGGTTGGCTTCCTGACACATTACAGCTCAACCGGAACACCGGCCGAAGATATTCATGTACAGCTTGATCAGCTGATTGATGTATTGCTTCAGCAAGAAATCAAAGCCTATCCGGTTTCATAGACAGTTGACATCAAAACTACATCGGGCCGCCACCACCACCCTGCGGAGGCATCTGGTTTTGCTCGAGTTCAATTTTACCCAGACGCAGCGTAATGCCGAATGTCAGAAACTGACTGCGGTTTTTCGAATAGCTTTCGGCATAATAGGTTGGTGTACTGGTAATGGTGTTGCTCTCCTGCCAGTTGAAAATATCCTGCATGCCGAGGCGGATCGATAATTTACGATTTAACAGATCGGCATTGAGAGTGGCATTGGCAAAATAAGTCGGTTCGGAGCTTCCCTGTAAACTGGCTGAAGCAGCGCGATAGATGCCCATGATATTTAAGCGCAGGAATTTATAATTCCACATAAAAATAAGTTTGCCATCATAGGTCAGATTTTCCTTGTCAACAATGTATGATTCAAGATCGGCATAGAAATCCTGATAATACACATTGGCATTGAACATGATTCTGTAAGCCGGTTTCGGGCGCCAGGTCACTGTAAAATCACCTCCGGTGCTGATGTTTTTTCCGGCATTGATGTACGTGGAATAAATGGTAAAGCGATTCAGCAAAGTGTCGTATACGCCTTCGGATTTATTCGTGATATCAAGATTGGTACGACGATGATACAATGTAGCGCTGATGGAGCTGCCGTTTTTAAAGAAATGTGCGTAGCCTGCTTCGTATGCATCGGTGTAAGCCGGATCCAGCATCGGATTGCCAAAATACAGCGATTCCTCATTGATGCGGTTTACAAACGGATCGAGCTCCCACTGCGGATATCGGACACGTCGCGAATAACTCAGTGTGTAATTGTCGTTGTTTTTTGTTTTGGTACTCAGATGAAGAGTAGGAAAGAATGTATTGTAGGAACGGTGCAGCTTTTCAGTCAGCGCTACCGAGGTCATGTCCAGTCCGGCAAATTCATAACGCAGACCGGCTTTATAACTGAGCCATTTAATTGTGTCACTGTAGGTAGTGTACAGCGCACCCGCCATAGTTGTCTGATCAAGCACATTCGAAAACGCCGGCACAAATTCATACAATTCCGAAGAAAAATTGAATGTATCGATGGGCGTATTCTCATTCATCACATCGTAGCTGAATTCGCCGCCAGCTTCTATTTCGCGGTTTTTTGCCAACGGATTGGTATAATGCATTTCGCCAGCCATCGACTTGTTTGAATTGGACCCATGTTCAATGTATTTAAGGTTGTCCCATGTTTGCACTTCAAACAATTTGGCATATTCCGATTCACCGTCCTGATCCCATGTCCAGAAATATGAGTCGAGCGAAAATTTATGTCCTTCCTTTTTGAAACGATGCTCGTAGGTAAGACCTCCGTTCATACTCGAACCATCGCGTTCGCTACTGCTTTGCGAAGTAGAATTAAATACCTCACCAGCTCCGGTTGTGCGGTCGCTGAAACTTTCGGATGTACTTTTATTTCCACTGAATGAGCCACCAAACCATGTTTCAAGAGAATTGTTTTTATTCATTTCATATGAAAGGCTCAGGTGTCCGTAATTCCAGTTGCCTTTATATTCGTATTCCTTACCACTGCTGAATGTATACGCAGTGTCTGCTCCGTTAAATAAAATGCCTTTTGAACTGCTTTCGCCTTTCCAGATATGATTGGAGTGACTGAGATACACATTGAAACTCAGTTTTTCGTTGCTGGCCACAAACGAAGCCCAGGGCGAATAATTACCCAGCGTGCTTCCGTTGAGACCCACACTGAACAACAGATTTTTTTTGATTTTTTCGCGCGTGACAATATTGATTATACCACCGGTTCCTTCGGCGCTGTATTTGGCCGATGGATTTGTAATAACTTCAATTCGTTCGATGGCATTGGCAGGCAGTTGCTGCAGAAACGACTTCAGCCCTTCGGCTGTAATGCGCGACGGCTTGTCGTTAAGCCATATTTCAACGCTTGAAACACCACGCAGTGTAATATTCCCTTCCATGTCGACATATACACCAGGCGCATTCTGCAGTGCATCGTTGGCCACGCCGCCCTGAACACTCGGATCTTCGCTCACATTGTACACTTTTTTCTCACCATCGTAGGCGTACATGGGCTTTTGGGCACTGATGGTCACTTCGCCAATTAACTGGGCAGCTTTTGCTACCGGAATGATTCCCATGGGTATTTCAGACTTGGCATCAGCAACAATCAGCTCTTTAAACTGTGTTCCATAGCCCAGATACGAAATGCGCAGGAAATAGCTGCCGGTATCGGGAACATTCAGATTAAACATACCACGGTCATCGGTGGTGGTGCCACCGAGAAAAACCGAGTCAGCCTGACGGATCAGCGCTATATTGGCGAATGCCAGAGGCGCACGATCTGTACTGTCCTGAAGGGTTCCGGTGACTTTAATTATGGCATTCGCCTGAAACGAAAAAAGTAAAAACAGCACAAAAACAGCTGAAATTTTTCGCAAAGTAATCATGATGGTTTGTTTGTAGAGTACAAACTTACAAATCTGTAAATTATTGTATAAATTTTCTATACTTACGCAATAATTTTATCTACAAACAGGCAAACGGCTTGTTGGGATTGGAAAACAAACCAACGAAAATACATGTCGTATACTCTGAAAATTCACGAATATGTTAAAAAAGCAAATTCCCGTGTACCCGAAACCGGTATCCGGAATCAAGATTTTTCTTTGAACAGCAAATCGCAAGTGCAGACGCACAGAAAAACCCGAGTCTGGATACATTTTGTCTGGCTACAAGGGATCAATTAAAGCCGGGAAACAGCTTCATGTCAATCTCGCCAAAAACATTCAGAATGGCATCGATGATGGCTTTTTGTTCTTCGAGTGCAGCCAGATCGGTTTTATGCGGAAATGTAACACCCAATGTTTCCTCCTGTATGCTCATCGTCGAAATCATTAAATCCTTTGACTTCGCAGGAATTTCGCTTAGAAAAGCATTGAGCCATCCCATGAATTTTGCAGAGTTGCCAAAGAAAAAAGTATTCAGAATTTCATCGCCTTTCTGGTTTTTCTTGTTTTCATAACCCGGACAACTACTGTTTTCGATGCCAATACAATGATTGACGTAGTCTGTATATATGGGCGAAAACTCATCCATGGCAGCATTCAGACTGTCCGAAATTGCTCTGTACTGCGCATCGAATTCAACCGTTCTTTTCATGAGCAGCTGTTGCCGTTCACTGTTTTCCATGGTACGTTTCTGCCGGTCCATGAGTGCTTCCACGTCCTGATTCATGCCATAGGCAGCAGTGAATTTCGAAGGGTCTATTTTTTCGCCAACTGCATTATTTTCTTCACGCATCGGAGCAAGCTGCTCTTCAAGCTTATCCTGCTGTGCCCGCAAATCATCGCGAAATTTGATAACCGCTTCCTTCGATTTGGCCGGATAAGCCGGAAGCTGCGCCTGAACAAAGGTTGGTAATGCAATCATGAAAGCAACGACAAGAAGAAAATTTGTTTTCATAGGTGGTTTTTTTTCAAAGATAAGATTTTTTTGCGCGCGCATAATGAAAATCGTGCCGGAAAAATTGCCATATGAGCTCTGTTACAAAAAAATTATTTAAGTCAATTCCGTCTTCGGGCACGTTGAAATATATGGCGATTTCTTTTTTTGAGGTGCCTGAATAATATAATTCGGAACGCACCCAACATTTTGTCGTCCGACCGCCATGTTTTTGCGAGCAGGAGCGGACACGGAATCGTTGGGTACTATCGCTCTCATCCCCTGACGATTCCAGGTCAGCAATGTCTGTTTGTAAACCTCATTAGCTGGAGTTTACCCCGCATTTGGCGGGGCTAAAATGTCAGGGGCCTCCTTATAATTGGCACCTCAAAAAAAGAAAATGCCAAATATATTCCTGTTCTATATTAATTCGATATTTTTAGTACATTTGATATCCTTCTTTTACGATGCGTTGCGGTTTTTCATTTACATGAACCTAAAAAAACAAACAACCCATGAGTGTACTCAAATCATCCATTTTCTTACTGCTTACAATTTTTGTTTTCGCATTTACATCCTGTGAATCTTACGAAACAGTCAGCTTTGTGGTGAAAGATTCAGCTACACATGAAAATATTGACTCTGCTTTTGTTCAGGTAAAAGCAGGTAAAAACAATGATTACGAAAAAAGCGGTACTACAGGTTACACCGATTCAACGGGATATTTTTCAGGCAGCTTTATGATTGGCTGCGCTTTCGGCTGCTACGACATTTTTGTGGAATGCTCCAAACCAGGGTACAAATTGTACAAATCGGAATTAAATAACATTCCTGATACCATTTGGCTGACGAAAGAATGATCGGCCTAAGGGCTCTTCTATAAAACCACGTTTTGCCGTTGGTCAACGCGGAGAGACCAGAATAACAGCGGGCTTACACAGGCGTTCATCCGTCAAAAAAAGGCGATGGTAGAAAATGTATTCAGGCCGGTGAATTAGTTTTTACTTTTGATTGGCTCAAAACTTATTAAAACTACATCGCATGAAAATCGTTACTGTTTATTGCATCACTTTACTGCTGACAACCTTGTCGTTTGTTGCACCGGCACAGCATCCCACAGTGTCGAAAAACGAAGCGCGGGCTTACCAAAAGGGAACGCGCAACTTCGACGGAACGCCAGGTGCAAACTACTGGCAGAATTCGTCGGACTACTTTATACAGGTGTCGGTAGATGTAAAAAACAAGGTTCTGAGCGGCCGCGAGCGAATTGTGTATTCCAACAACAGCCCCGATTCATTAAAAACAATTGTCATCAGACTGTATCAGGATGTGTTTAAAAAAGGGGTGAACCGCAATTCCATTGTGCCGGTAAATCCGGCCGACATTCACGATGGCGTACGCATAGGATCGCTGAAAGTAAATAACGAAGTTATGGATCTGAGCGAAGGAAGTCAGCAGATAATGCGCGATGGTACCTTGTTGTACGTTTTTCTGTCAAAAAAAATAGCGCCGAAAAGTAAAACCGAATTACAGATTGAATGGAGTTTCGATTTTCCGCAACACACGCTTATCCGCATGGGCACAATGGACAGCACCAGTATGTTTGTCGGACAATGGTATCCTCAGATTGCAGTATACGACGACGTCAATCGCTGGGACACCAGATCGTACAACGGCCTGGCTGAATTCTACAGCGATTTCTGCAATTTCGAAGTTGAAATTACAGTTCCCGATCAGTTTATGGTATGGGCCACCGGTGAATCGCAGAATCTGAAAGACATGCTTCAACCGCAGATTTATAGCCGTTATACAAAAGCCTGTACCTCCGACGAAATTCATCATGTAATTACTGAAGAAGACATTCTGAATAAAAAAATCACAACACAAAATCACACATGGAAATATAAAGCAACTAATGTAAGTGATTTTGCCTTTGGTGTAAGCGATCATTATTTGTGGGATGTTACGAGTGTGATAGTTGACAAAAGCAGTGGCCGACGCACAGTGGTAGGTACTGCATATAATAAATCGGCAGTGAATTTTGAAAAAGTAATTTCGATTTCCCGTGAAACCATTCGTTCGTTGTCCGAAGAAATGCCCGGCATTCCCTACCCTTTTCCATATCTGACGGTGTATGCCGGCGACTTTGGTATGGAATATCCGATGATTACGAACGTAGGTCCTGATGCGGAATTTGGAATGACCGTGTATGCCAATTCGCATGAAATTGCGCACGCCTATTTTCCGTTTCTGGTTGGCACCAACGAAACCGGTGTTGGCTGGCTGGATGAAGGACTCACGGTATATATTCCCGAAAACAGTCAGCACAATATTGCGCCTGAATTGAACATCGGAGCGTACAACACCAGTGCATTTTCGCAGTATGCAGGCATACAGGATGAAGTAGCGCTGATTACACCAACACAATGTCTCGATGCAAAAGTGTATTTCTATCTGAACTACGCCAAAGCTGAACAAGCGCTCAGGATGCTGGAAATGGAGCTGGGACACGATCTGTTCAAAACCTGTTTACTCACCTTTATCGAACGCTGGAAATACAAACATCCGACAGCACTTGACTTTTTTCACACCTTCGATGATGTTTCGGACAGGTATCTGGATTGGTACTGGATGGCGTGGTATTATCAGGTTGGCGGCATTCCTGATCTGGCCATTCAAAGTGTTCAGCAAAATAAAAACAGCTTTACGGTGATTGTCGAAAATAACGGGAATCTGCCTCTGCCTGTAATGGTGAACTTTTACAACGGAGAGCGTATTATAAAAACCCTAAACTCGCCGGCCAGTAACTGGGATGAAGGAACCAGAGAAATTGAACTGCATTTTAATGCAACGGAAACTGTTACAAAAATCACCCTTGGCAGCGAAACCATTCCTGATGGGCATCCGGAGGATAATGAGTATTTAATAGATTGATGTGATGATGTGTTGATGTGAAGATGTGGAAATGTGAAGATGAGGTAATGTGGTAATGTGGTAATGTGGTAATATAAGTGATGTGATGATGTGTTGATGTGGAAATGTGGGTCCCCGCCCACGTGGGAAGATTATCGACGTTATTAATAGATGATGTGATGAGCATGAGGCATGAGGCGCAGGGCAAAACGCTCATCGCGCAGAGCACAACGCGCAACGCCTGGGCATGAGGCATGCGGCATGCGGCATGCTGGAGCTTCGCTTCGCACAGTCCGCTGCGTTTAGACCCTTCGTCAAGCTCAGCACAAGGCTGGTGTTCGCCGCGGCGAAATGAAATCGTCGGGAAGAGCTCAAAATATAAGCTTTAAGCCTGTATTCCAAACCATTTTTTGCGATACCAGAATGCAAGATTAACCAGTGCAATCATCACCGGAACTTCAACCAGCGGGCCGATGACAGCGGCAAAAGCTTCACCGGAATTCATTCCGAAAATAGCAATGGCAACTGCAATGGCAAGTTCGAAATTATTGCTGGCGGCTGTAAACGAAAGAGTGACCGACTGTCCGTAAGTCGCACCAATCCGTTTGCTCAGCCAGAATGATCCGACAAACATAATGACAAAATAAATCAGCAGAGGCACCGCAATCATAACCACATCCATCGGAATTTTCACAATGTATTCGCCTTTAAGCGAGAACATCACAATAATCGTAAACAGAAGTGCAATCAGCGTCAGCGGGCTGATGACCGGGATAAATTTTGTATGATACCAGGTTTTGTCTTTGACGCGTATCAGTATAAAACGGGTCAGGAAGCCGGCTATAAAGGGTATACCCAGATAAATGAAAACGCTTTCGGCAATTTGTCCCATGGTGATATTTTCAACCACGCTGTTGGTTGGAACGCCGAACCAGCCCGGCATTACAGCGATAAAGAAGTAGGCATACACCGAGAAAAACAACACCTGAAATATACTGTTGAATGCAACAAGTCCGGCAGCATATTGTGTATCGCCTTTTGCGAGATCGTTCCACACAATGACCATTGCAATGCAGCGCGCCAGGCCAATCATGATAATGCCATACATGTAGGGCAGATTTGCATAATCCTCTCCGGGAAACAATTTGATAAAAGCAATGGCAAGCGCAAACATCAGCAGTGGTCCCACAATCCAGTTTTGAATCAAGGACATGGTAAGCACTTTCACGTTGCGGAATACATCGCCGAGTTCTTCGTATTTGACTTTCGCCAGTGGCGGATACATCATGAGAATAAGGCCAATTGCCAGCGGTATGTTGGTGGTGCTGTCCGGCGACGATTTCAATGACTCCCAGAAATCAGCCACGTCGGGAAAAAAATATCCGGAAAGAACTCCAATGGCCATAGCCAGAAAGATCCATAATGTGAGGAATCGGTCTAAAAACTTCAGTCTTGTTTTCATGATTGCAAGAATTTGAAAATTTGAAAGTGTGCTAATTTGAAAGGGCTCTTTCTGATTTGAAAATTTGAAAGTGTGCTATTTAAAAAGGGTCTTTCTGATTTGAAAGTTTCTATTGTCCATTTAGCCTACGTTTTGAAGAAGCAATTATTTTTGAAAGCATTTTACTGATTTCGAGTAAATCATCCTTTAACTCATCATTATAGTCATACTTTGGGTTTCTTTTACAGATTGCAAACCAGTAGGCTGTTTCATCAGCTTCCTTTGCGGCGATTTTCAATTTGTGGATAAAGTCTGCAATACTCTCGGCATTCTGGGCTTCCCAAACATTTGCGCCGATTGAAGTCCCGGACTTGCAGATCTGACGCGCAATTACATACTGGTGTTTGTCTTCCATTTTTTGCGACAGATCAAGAATCTGCGATCCAAAATCAACAACTTTGCTGACTATTAAATTGTCCTTGTCGTTTCTCATAGGTATATATTTTAGTTTAATTTTCAAATTTTCAAATCATCAAATTTTCAAATTAACCTCCGCAGCAACAACAGACACTTTTACGTTTTTCGCCATAAACATTAATACTAAGCACTTTTGAACCTGTAGCTCTGAACTCCGCTATCTCAGCGTCATTCATGTAATTTCTCAGAAGTTCATCGCTGAGTTCAATCACTTTTTCCTTGTCAACTCTGATATTAATAAAGTCCGCATCTTCGAGCATTTTCAGATAATCAGATTTCAGACTTGCACCGGCCACACAGCCTGCGTATAATTCGGCAGCTTTCAGAATCGGCTCCGGGAGCGGCCCTGACAGCACAATGTCGGACACGCTGAAATGTCCACCGGGTTTCAAAACGCGGCTCATCTCGCGGAAAGCAGACATTTTATCGGGCACCAGGTTTAATACACAATTGCTGATTATCACGTCGGCTTTGTTTGAAGTTACAGGCATTTTTTCAATTTGTCCCAGACGGAACTGCACATTCCTGAAACCAAGTTTCTGAATATTCTCATTGGCTTTGTCAACCATAGCGGGCGTCATGTCAATACCGATGACCATACCGTTTTCGCCAACCAGCGAGCGCGCTACAAAACAATCATTTCCCGCACCTGAACCTAGATCAATAACAGTATCACCGGCTTTGATCTTTGCAAATTCAGTCGGAATGCCGCATCCAAGATTCAGGTCTGCATCCGGATTGTAGCCTTCCACCTTTGTATAGTCATCGCTGAAAATGCTATACGTTGTAGCATCTCCGCAACTGCAGCCACATCCACATTCTGTGGCACTATTGGCAATTTCGCTGTATTTTTCTTTGACCAGATTGGTCAGCTCTTCGTTTTTTTTACTCTCTTCCATACCATTATTTTTTCAACAATAACAAACACTTTTATTCAAAATCAAACTCGCCAAACCGGTTAAAAATCTGATCACGGATTTTGCGATACACTGCCAGCTTCTGCTCATCGGTACCGGTGGCATCGGCGGGATCTTCGAAACCAATGTGCAGACGGTTGCGAACCTTCCCGGTGAACACCGGACAAATTTGCCTGGCATTATCGCATACCGTAATGACATAGTCAAATCCCTTTTTGATAAATTGATTTACATTTTTGGGATATTGATCTGAGATATCGATTCCCATTTCTGCCATCACCTGAACAGCATAAGGATTGACATCTGTTTCAGGTTTTGTACCTGCTGAAAAAATTTCAGCTTCGGGATACAGTTTTCGCATAATACCTTCAGCCATCTGGCTCCGGCAGCTATTTCCCGTGCATAAGATGAGTATTTTCATGAATGCTCCTTTTTCTTACATGTGTTGAAACTGGCTCTGAATCCCATTTGTGCAGCCATCTTATTGCCCAGCAGTTCGCCGTTAAAATAGCGATACACGGGACATTCAAAATTGAAAAATAAAATACGATCCGATCTGAAGGCAACCTGAATCCAGGGCTGAATCAAAAAGGAATAGCTTCCGGTCCCTGTAACCACCTGATCAAATTCGCGGGTGTCCTTACCGCGCCAATCGAAAACCCCAAACACGGACATATTGATTTTCGGCAGCACCCTGTGCATCACGCCGGCATTGGTGCGCAAAAAAGGGCCATAGCGATACACCAGGAAATCCTTGTTTATTTCACTGCTGAGCTCAAGATTGGCCTGAGAGGCAAATCCCCAGTCCTGATTGGCCGACAGCCGCTGAAACGATGCGGTACCTGTCCATTTCACAGCCCCCGACGAAGGCTGCAATGAAACCGGAATGGTGATTCCATTCACCGATTGGTGAAAAGCTCCCACAGGGATTTTGGTGCCGGCAGAAAAAGCCAGTTGCGTAACCGGTTTCACTTTTTTAATGGCGATTACTTTTACAGCCACAGCCATATCACCAATGCCGCTTGCACCAAGCTTAAAGGGCTCATTATTCAACGAAAGCTTCTGACTTTTATCGTAAAAGTATCCGGCTTCGGCTGACACTGAAATTCTGTTCGAAATACTATAGGACGACCACAGATTCTGATACAGAAAACTGCTTTTGAGAATGTACGGATTTTCAATTTTTATATCGTGATAATAATACTGGTCGGATAAACTGTATTTCATTGCTGAAGACACCTGCCACTCACCTTTTGCCGATGAAGACTCAAAGCCGCTACCCGCCACCGGATTTCCGGCAGAGCAGCATTGTGCCATGAGTTGTTGTGAACAAAAAGCACAGAGAATAAAAAGTAAAATCAGTTTCATAATACTTTAATCATCACGGTATCGGAAACTGTCCCGTATTCATTACTGACTTTGCATTCAATGGTGTTGAGTCCTGTGCAGGTCGGGCAGGCCCAATAGCGCACTGTGACGGAATCCTGGCCGATCAGTGTGCCATGATTGGTGCTCCACAAATAGGAGAGTCCTGTACCCCTCGTGTATACTTTGATGTCAATTTCTTCCCAGACAACAATGGTCCGTTTTTCAGGAACAATGCTGTCGATGGCAAGATTGTCCGATGGATCTGGTTCAATCGGCTCCTCATTTTTGCAGGAAAAACCAAGCATTAAAAGACTGATGAAACAACCAATCAACAAGTATTTTTTCATCCGGTCAACGGTATTATTATCGCTTTACAGCGCGCATTAAAGCATCGGTGTCGAGATGTTCGAAATTAATAAAATCGCCCAGGAAATTACCATTATCCATCACCACAATGCGTGGCGGATATTTGGCATCGCCCAGCAGCGGGAAGAATTCTTCGGGCGCCACGATGGTATAAGGCCAGCGGCCGCCGGCAGCACTGAAGAAATCATTCACCTGACTTTCCTCGCCAAAAGCAAGAACATATACCGGTGGAAAATCGGGATTCTTTTTCTTCAACTGATGCAAATAAGTAGATGCTTCCTGGCAATGCTCGCAATCGAGACTAAACAGACAGACTATTTTTTTACCCGAGTTCAGATCAACTTTTCCTGTATTGAAACTGGTGTATTTGGTAAAAATGGAATTCACTTTTTTGCGTCCTGAACCATTGGTGTTTACAACCTGAGTGGTCTGGGTTTCCTTGATGATCATTTTCCCGTTTTCAATCACGGTGTCGGTTTTGATCACAACAGTCGTTGAATCACTATCATCAGCAATGACAGTCTGAACAGGTGCATTGTTTTCGCCTGCACAGCAGCATTTGGGAGGTTGAAAAATAAAAATGGCGAGATAAATCACTGCGAAAATCAGCAAAGGAAGCCATAACTGATCTTTTTCTTTTGGCTTCACTTTGAGGAAAATGTACACCAACATGGCCATGGTGATCAGATTCTTGATGATTGCCTCGAGTGGCAGCATCGGGATCAATTCGCCGAAGCAGCCACAGGAGCCGTTATTCCCTGTTGTTGCGATAACCCACGATAAATGTATGCAGAACGCCAGCAGCAATAGAAAAGTTGCCGGAACAATAATGTTTTTAAGAAAGTTATTCTGAAGGATGGCAATACCAAGAAATATTTCGAAGCCGACAATTGCCCTGGCCAGTAAAGGAGCCACACACCAGTTGGTGATGCCGAGGTCGACGATTTGTTTTGCAAAAACATACAACGCCGATTCAAGAGGAAACAGTTTGCTGTAAGCCGACAGCAGGAATAAACCGCTGACAAGAATTCTGAAGGCCCAGATGATGTGATTCTGATTAATTTTTTTCATTTGTTTGGCAATTTTAAAGTCCGACAAACACAAGCGTAAAAGATTCGCAAATTAGTGAATTTTTTTCGAAACAAAAGAACGAATAAAAGGCGCAATTATTATGGCAACAGGCAGCGCTGTAACATAAGCTACGCCCCAGGCTTTAAGCCATTGCAGGATAAATCCGGTATCCAGGCCGAAGTTGATCCATGTACCGACGAAAGAAACCACAGAAGTCATGATTAAAATCATGATTGATAGAAAGACCAGCATCTGTTTTTTTGATGTCATATCGGTAAGGGTAATGTTTATAAGATGAGATTGAATAAATATCCGGAAACAATGATTGCGATAACTATGTAGCCAAAGAACCATCCCATCATTTTAAAGGTCATGACTTTTTTCAACATCATAGCTTCCGGAAATGAAATGGCGATAACGGACATCATAAAAGCCAACGCTGTTCCAATAGGAACACCTTTATCCACCAGGGCGCCTATAACAGGAACAACCCCAGCAGGATTTGCATACATGGGGGCACCAAGAATTACCGCTACCGGCACTGCAAAAGGATTTTCCTTTCCTATGTAGGCTTCAAAAAACTCTGTCGGAACCAACCCATGAACAACACCACCAATGCCAACCCCAATCACAATATAAATCCCGACAGATTTCACAATATCCAACGCACCATTTAAAACGCCTGGAAAACGTTTAAAAAATGATGGACGGGTTGATTGAATAAGCCCTTCCTGAGCTATTTTTTGTTGTAGAATTTCCTTTACCCATGGAGTTAGCAAATGTTCTAATTTCATTTTTCCTAGGAGCCAGCCACCAAACATTCCAAGGGTCATTCCACTGGCAACATAAATTAATGTAGCCTTAAGGCCGAACATTCCCCAGAACATTGCAATCGCAATTTCACTTATCAAAGGAGAACTAATCAGAAAGGCAAAAGTCACTCCTAATGGAATACCACCACTAACAAAACCAATGAACAACGGAATTGAGGAACAAGAGCAGAAAGGAGTTACAGCGCCGAGAACCACAGCCAGAAAATAATCCAGTCCATACATTTTTTTCCTGGTGAGGTATTTCTTTACTTTCTCAATTGGAAAATAACTGTTGATATACCCCATTACTATTATAATACAGAAAAGAAGAAGGAATATTTTAATGGTGTCGTATATGAAAAAATTGAGCGCTGCACCCCAATGATTTTGCGCTTCAAGTCCAATGATATCATAAACCAACCAATCAGCGAAATTTTGTAACATATGTCAACTTAAGAATAAAGGAAAAATCGGTTCATTTTAGTGAAAACGGAATCTACTTTTTTTGTTTGATGAATTCGTTTGTTTTCAGGACAAATGCAGCCTCAAACTGTTCCTTGTTTTTATCAATCAAATATTGTTTGACAATATCAGAAACATCATTGCTCAATTCTTTCTTTCCTTTTTTCTTTACAAGAACAACAGTCTGTGATTGCGCTTTATACTTCTCAACAAGAACTTTGTTTGTGTCTTCGGCGAGTTTAACTTCTTTGAAAACCACATTTCCTTCGGGAAAATTCTTTTGGATCATAGCCTCTATATCGGCTTCCAGCG
>CAYSCE010000008.1:0-25483 GCA_964429475.1 uncultured Bacteroidaceae bacterium
AAATATACTAAATTTAAAATTCGAACGAGATTAAAAGCAGCAATGAAGATTCATGTATTTATATTACTGACACTTCTGCCATGGATCAATTCCTTCGGGCAGGAAGGAGCCATTGACTATGACTTTTATAATTCAGCACTGAAGCAGGTTGAAAAATATGACTCGACATGCTTTCAGCTGCAGAGTAAACCGTATGCATGTAATTTATCTGAAACCCGGTTTGACGATTATATGAATAACTTGCAAGGAAAAATTGACACGGCAACGCTCAAAGAAATCATACAGAATGCTCAAGTGACTCCTTCGATGGAATTTGAATTCGACCCAAAATTGATATCAAAGGAAACAGGCGCAAAAATAATTTCGCCATCGCGGATCGGCAGGTTACAATTAAATAAGAATGTATCCTGTCCACTGAATAAGCGAATGTTCTATATATGTTCCATGCCGGTTTTCGACAACCATAAAAACTTTGCAGTTATAGATTTTGGTGGTGGAACAGAGCTATTGGCCATGCTCGGGAAAAAATATTTGTTTGCAAAAACAAAAAACGGTTGGAAGCTTATAGCAACATTTGATCATTGGATTTCATAAAAATTCATTGAAGCTTAAAAACTCCAACAATCACTAAAGAGCCAATAGTATTTCATTTTCATAACAGCAGCTGGTAAAGCACTGGTAACTGATCACACCGCAGCGACAGACTATTTAAATACGAATTATTTACTGCCGACAGCGTCACGTTTTACGTGAATGCGTAAAAGAAAGCTAAGAAGCTGCAAAAAATACGAATCCGCCTCGGCAGAAGAAATACAAGATACAAAATACAATTTGGAAATGTAAAAATCTGTAACTGGGTGAATACAAACGACGGTAAAATGTGATGAGAATATTTATTAATGAATAATACGTTATTGCTACATTTGTGTTTCGTCTGAGATAGAGAGGTGAAGTACTATTTTTAAACGGCTGACACTTTTAGAATAAAATGATAAAAAAGTCTTTTAAATATCTGATCATTGCGGTATTCAATCTGGCTGTCCTGACTGTTCTGCTTACATTTTGGGCAGACAGGCTTGAGCTGATGTTTAACAATTTTGTCAGGCCACTGGAGTTTTTAAAGATTCTGGGCTTTACGGCACTTTCACTTATCGGAATGAGAATACTTGTTTACTGCTTTCGAAAAAAAAATATACCAACGACAAGTACAAAATTAAAATCAGCAATACTTCTGACACTAATAATATCATCTTACCTGTATGTTGACTACTCGGTAAAGTTTGTAAAGAATGTTCTCATAAACAGACAATTCAGAAACGAAATTGCAGACAAAATTCAAGCAGCAAACGGACTTGCAAACGGTACAAAAGCTTCGCATCTGACTATTGAAGAATATCAGGAAATTTCGCGAATAAACCAGTTTCCTGAAATACCAAATGAAGCAACTGACATCGAATATGTTTATGAATATGACGGTGTTTTGCCCGACTATTCATTTTCTCTGATATATTACTTGCCAAAGGAAATGAAAGTTGACACCCTGAATTACAAAAGTGGCGACTTTTCAAAGTATCAATCATTTAAAATTACTGACAATAAAAAAAAGGTAACCTATAAGGAATACGTGCAGTAAACAATCAAATAACACTTCACCAGAACTCATTCCGGGTCAAACAACCGGTACTTGCAGCTAATTACTGATCGCTCATCGCTGACGGCTAAAACTCAACCAGTAGCTTCAGATTCAATTGTCGCTTTGTGAGATAGTTGGGCACAGCGTATCGGTTGTTTTCGACATCGGTAACCCAGATATATGATGCGGTATTATTGATGTTCAGCAGATTGAAAATTTCGAGGCTGATCCAGGCATTCCGGATAAATTTCAGGTTTCTGACAGCTTTGGCCGGTTTATCGGGATTGACATAACCCACCAGTTGTTTCGAAAAACCGATATCCACACGGCGATACGGCGGCATGCGCAGCGTATGTTTGTATTTGTCGCTGTTGGGCGGTCCAAACGGAAGTCCCGTGCCGAAAACCAGACTCAGGTGCATTTTATAGCTTGGATTTTGGGGCAGATAATCCTGAAAGAACAAGCTGACATTGACCCGCTGATCGGTCGGGCGCGGAATATATCCAGGCTCGATGCGGGTGCTGTCGACCGCAATGTTGTTGGTTGAAGCCGATGTAATAAGCTCTCCATCCGAATTGTAATAATTGAAATAATAATCGCCTTCAATATCTTCGCGGGTTTGCATAATGCTCACACTGACCCACGATTCGGCATCGGCAACAAACTGACCGTTCATCTTAAAATCGATTCCGGCTGCATATCCATGCGATGTAAACTGAGGCAGGTAGCGGATCCGGACATTATCGACCACATACGGAATCATATTGCTGAGCGATTTGTAATACACCTCGCCCACCACTTTAAACGGGCGGTTCCACAGCGAATCGGTGTGTTCGAATCCGGCCACATAATGAATGGAGCGCTGTGCTTTCACATCGGGATGCAGGTTCCCGCCGAAATCGCGCAGCTCGCGGTAAAACGGTGGCTGCTGATATACACCCGAAGCCAACCTGAAGCTATAATTACGCTTCCAGTTGGGTCGCATGCTAAAGGCCGCACGCGGGCTTACAATCAACTGCTTGTTCACATCCCAGTACGAAGCACGCACACCGCCCACCAGGTTGAAGCGGATACTGTCGGCTTTCCATTCCCAGCCATTTTGAATGAAACCCGAGTAGCGCATGGAGCTAAGTTTCAGATTTGAAATCAGCAAATCGGAGATAGTCAGATTCTGGTACGGCTGCGGGCCTGTATAGCCCACCGAATCGGTTACATGGGGCAACGAATATCCCGATGAATCAATATAATTCCACTGCCAGATTTCATCGTTAATTCTTTCGTTTTGCGCTTTGGCTCCCCACTGGATGTAGTATTTCTTTTTATCGAAGAGGCCTTTGTGTTCTGCAGACAAAACCCTGACATCGAGATAATTGCGGGCATGATCAAGAAAAGTTCCGACACCCATATTTTCGGCTACATCTCCGTATTCATCGCTGCCCAGATCCGATTCAAGCAGGCCGATCCAGTATTGTCCCTGGATATCATATGCTTCGTCTTCGAAAGAAGTATAGGCCGATGCAATATATTTAAGCAATAATGATTTGTTTGGCTGATGCTGAAAACGAAGGCCGCCGAGATACGTCGAAAAGCGATCGGTTTCCTGACCATCGAAATAAATGGTAAGACGATAAGCCTGGTTGATGGTGCCATACGTCGTTTCGCGCGTTTCGGGCACCATAGTATATTTGTTCGAGCTGAAATAGCCCAGAATGCTGAGTTCCGATGTTTCGGACAATTGCCAGGTGAGATAGTTCTGCCAGTCGATGAAAGTCGGTTTGTAATCGCCTTTGGTTTCCATGGCATTCAGGAGGTACTGATTGGTTTTGTAACGGAAACCCGATAAAAAAGAAAGCATGGTGCCCGGCACTTTACCTTCAACATGCAGGTTTGCACCCAGCGCGCTTACATGCACATCACCACGGAGCGTATCGGGTCTTTTATACTGAACATCGAGTACCGAAGACATTTTATCGCCGTAGCGCGCTTCGAATCCGCCGGAGGAAAAAGAAACCGAATTGACCAGACTTGAGTTGAGAAAGCTCAGACCTTCCTGCTGCCCGCTCCGGACCAGAAAAGGCCTGTAAATTTCAATATCGTTGGCATAGACAATATTTTCATCGAAATTGCCACCGCGCACCGAGTATGTCGACGACAGTTCGTTGCTCGAAGAAATACCCAAAGCGATCAGTTTAAGCAGCGATTCGAGACCACCCTGCGTAGGCAATAGTTCGGATGTTTTAGGATTTAGCCAGGTGATGCCGTTGGCATGGTCATACGAAGCAGTAACATCGAAAGGTCTCAAATCAATTGATTTATCCGCCAGAATTACATTATTCTCGAAGCGCTCCCCCGGTTTAAGATTAATGGTATCAATAACCATCACATAGTTCAAACTTGAATAAGCAATTTCAATATCCTTTCCGGCAGGCACCGATAATTCATAATGGCCTTTTACATCGGAGGCGGTACCACCGGGCCGGCCAATCACCGCAATATTCACCATTTCGAGCGGATGATTTCGGTCATCGGTTACATTTCCAAAAACCACAGCTGTATTCTGTGCAACAGCGGGAGTTGCAGAAAAAAGTCCGGCGCCGGCAATCAGAACCGTGAAAAAAGAAAGAAGCAAATTATTCCATCGGTTCATTGTAATAATAATCAGGGGAATCAGTTTTATCGCGCTTGAAGTCGCCGTTTTTCCAGGCTTTGATAAACTGGGACCATGCAAGCGGATTCAGAAGATTATTTGGTGGCAGCTGACCTGCATAATACAGCCGGCTGGTGGTTTTTTCAATCTGGTTTTTGAAGCTGACGGTACTGCCGGCCGGCATGGTCTGCGCACGTTCCTTCAATTCGGCCAGAGACAGATTTTTCATGGCGCGGTCGTAATCGTCATCGGGTGGGTCCGTATTTATAAAAGCCATACGGAACTGATCGGGTGTAGGCCACGGATAAATGACCGTTTCGGTAAGCCAGATGGTATCGGTCTGCATCATCTGAATAAGTGAATACCGGTTTTCGGTCAGCGAATCGGGGATGACATACACCGACTTTTTATAACCCATCGAAGTGAATTCTATTTCATCGCCTTTTTCGGCCACAAAAGAAAAGAAGCCGAAAAAATCAGAGATGGTTCCACGGTGAGTCGATTTGATAATAATATGAGTAAAAGGAAGCGGTTTCAGGCTATCGGCCGACACCACCACGCCCGAGAACTGCACAAGATTGCCGGTGTCGAACCATTGAGCCTTTACAGGGCTGGCAAACAACAACAGGCAACATGTTATCAGTATCAGAATTTGCTTCATGCAGGTTGATTAACGCAGGATTTTACGCTTTAGTATAGCCACGAAAACAAAAAAAGCTGCCCAAAGCAGCTTCAAATGTACACAAAATAATGCTTTATTTAATGTATCCGTTGGCAATGAGTTCTTTCATCACTGCAGAGATACCTTTTTTATTGATCGTACGCAAAGCAGAAGTGGAAAGTTTTAAAGTAATCCACTGATTTTCTTCCGGCAGAAAGAATTTCTTTTCCTGCAGATTGGGATAAAACCTACGTTTGGTTTTAATATTGGAATGAGAAACATGGTTTCCCGACATTCTCTTTTTTCCGGTCAATTGGCATACACGTGACATAATGATACTTTTTTGGGACTGCAAAAGTCCGAATTTATTTTCAAACAACCAAATATTTTTTACTTTTTTTCAAAAAGTCTTTATCAGAGCGAATCGGGCGTGTTGGTACGGGCCATAAATTCGTCTACCAGCTGGTCGGGCGATTTGCCGATATTCAACAACGTGGCCTGAACCTGTGGAGCGAGTTCGTGATTTGGGTATTTTTTCAGAAAATCCTCGTACACTTTAACAGCGGCTGGGATATCTTTGAGGTGATTTTCGAGAATAAAACCCTTGTAATACAAAGCTACAGGCAGATATTTATATTTTGGATATTTTTTCAACAGCACATCGAGCGATTTGATGGCTTCCTGCTCCATATTCAGTTCCAGAGCCACTTCCGAAGCTTTGTGCAGGTATTTCGGGGCCAGCGAATCTTCGGGAAAATCGGATGCATACGCCAGATAATCCTTCCGGAGCGATTCGGCTGTTTTTGAGTCTATCACACCCGTTTCGTACGAATCGCGCACAATGGTTTCCTTTTTTTTGATTTCCTTCAGGCGGTCTTCGCGGCTCATTTCATTTTTATCGCCGCCTTTACAGCTGCTTAAAAATGCAATCACCAATATAAACAGACAATATTTTTTCATCGTTTTTTTGATTTTCCGGGAAATATCATTTTGTAACTAACGTCGACCTTACCATTTGTAATGTCGCTTAAACGGCTTTTCAGCAACAGTTTCCGCATGGGTGACAGATGATCCGTAAAGATTTTCCCTTCCAGATGGTCATATTCGTGTTGAATCACTCTGGCAACAATGCCGGTATATGTTTTTGTGTGTTCGACCCATTTTTCGTCGAAATAGCGGATTTTAATCGTTTTTTTGCGCGATACATCTTCGTGTACACCGGGAACACTCAGACAGCCTTCGTTGTACAGCCATGAGTCGCCGGTTTCTTCGAGAATTTCAGGATTGATAAAAAGGCCCTTTACGCCAGCTCCTTCGGGATAGGTTTCCTTAAACGGATTACAATCGATCACAAACATGCGGATGCTGCGGTTCACCTGTGGAGCAGCGAGTCCGACGCCATCGGCCTCATACATGGTTTCGGTCAGGTCGGCAATAAATTTTTCAAGGTCCGGATACTCCGGTGTGATGTCTTCGGCACGTTTACGCAACGTCGGGTGGCCATATGCAACAATAGGCAACAACATAACTACATTTTTTTATACGTGAGATAATCCTGAAGAATAATGGCAGCACTAACTTTGTCGATATTGCCCTTTTCGCGGCGGTCCGATTTTTTCGAGCCAGCATCAATCATAGCCTGCAACGCCATTTTACTGGTAAAACGTTCGTCCCAGCGATCTATGGGCATGTCGGGCATGGCTTTTTTGAGCTGATTGATAAACGGCGTAATCTGCTTTTCGCTGTCCGACGCTTTTCCGGACATATCGACCGGTTTTCCGAAAACAATAATGTCCACCTTGTTCTGCGTACAATATTTTTTCAGGAAATCTAGCAAAGAGGTCGCGGGCACGGTGTCGAGCGGCGAGGCAATCAGGCGCAATTCATCCGTCACTGCGATGCCGCAGCGTTTCGAACCGTAATCGATGGCCAGTATTCTTCCCATTTGCGGGTGCAAAGGTACGATTTAATGTGCTAATGTAATGATGTGCTAATTTGAAAATGTGGGACTTTGTCCATTTGGCAATTAGAGGACGTTTTAAAATACGAAATAGGAAATACGAAATACGATATCATGCTTCCGCTCCGGCGGAAATGTTTATTCATTTAAGGGGATGTGTTGCTGCGAGCGAGCTCGCGCAAGCTGAACCCGGTCGGGATTACGGCTTCGCTTCGCTACGCCGTGATCCCTGGTTGTGGGGGCCAGCAAGCTTTCATAAACATTTTTCCGCTGGGGCGGAAAATGTTTATTCATTTAAGGGGATGTGTTGCTGCGAGCGAGCTCGCGCAAGCTGAACCCGGTCGGGATTACGGCTTCGCTTCGCTACGCCGTGATCCCTGGTTGTGGGGGCCAGCAAGCTTTCATAAACATTTTTCCGCTGGGGCGGAAAATGTTTATTCATTTAAGGGGATGTGTTGCTGCAAGCGAGCTCGCGCAATACATCCCCTTAAATGAAAACAGCCCTGCGATGCAGGGCTGTTTATGAAAGCTTGCGGAGAGGGAGGGATTCGAACCCTCGGTACCCTTACGAGTACGTCAGTTTAGCAAACTGGTGGTTTCAGCCACTCACCCACCTCTCCGGGTTACTGCTGAAAAGAGGTGCAAAGGTATAAAAAAGTTTTTTTAATCGGTGATTATTTTTTATCGAGCTGCTCAAAAATTGAGTTACGACTTTGAAATTCAGGTACAATGGATTTCATTTTTCGTACAATTTCGGTGTCGTTTTCACCAGAAATCAGGCTTGATAGGGTCCCGATATCGCTGCTTATAGCCGAAGCATCGCGCGATTCAACGCGGGCTATCATAATGCGCTCGTGATACGTTGGCAACGTGTTTTCCTTGTCGGCCAGCAACTCTTCGTACAGTTTTTCGCCAGGACGCAATCCGGTAAATTCAATCTGAATGTCTTTTCCAAGAGTGAGGCCGCTGAGCAGAATCATTTTCTGAGCCAGGTCGAGAATTTTCACCGATTTGCCCATGTCGAAAATAAAAATCTCGCCGCCCTGCCCCATGGTGCCAGCCTCGAGAACCAGACTCACAGCCTCGGGAATGGTCATGAAATAGCGTGTAACATCGGCATCGGTAACCGTGACCGGGCCTCCGGTCTCGATTTGTTTCCTGAAAAGTGGAATCACAGAGCCATTGGAGCCAAGCACATTTCCGAAGCGGGTAGTGATAAATTTTGTTTCTGCTTTTTTATCGTTTGCCTGCACATACATTTCGGCAATCCGCTTCGAAGCACCCATTACATTGGTTGGGTTGACAGCCTTATCGGTGGAGATAAAAACAAATTTCTTTACACCCGATTCCATAGCCAGATCGGCCAGTAAACGAGTTCCGATGACATTATTCCGAACAGCTTCTGCGGGATTTAATTCCATTACCGGCACATGTTTATAGGCAGCTGCATGAAAAACCAGCGAAGGCTTGTAATGATCGAATATCTGCCGCATTTTCTGCTCGTTGCAGATATCTGCAATAATCATTTTATAATCGCGCAGCCGCTGCACTTCAAGTTCATTCTGTAAATGAAACATGGGGGTTTCGGCCTGATCGACACAAATAAGCAAAGCCGGATGAAAATGGCTGACCTGCCGCACCAGTTCACTGCCGATTGAGCCAGCAGCGCCGGTAATCAGAATTACCTGCCCGGCGATTTCCTGCCCTACCTTGTCATTCGAAATCTGAATCACTTCGCGCTCCAGCAACTCTTCGATATTGATTTTACGGATTTGTTTGAATGACAATTCACCATTAATCCATCGACGAACCGGCGGAACCACCAGCACTTTGGTTTTCAGACTGAGACACAATTCCGTTATATCCTTTTTGCGGGCAGGCGACAAATTCTGGATAGCCAGAATCACGTGAGCAACTACGTTTCCACCAAGAATTTCCTCCAGCTTATCGGAATGATAAATGGGAATGCCTTCAATTTTTTTTCCGACTTTCTTCATGTCATCGTCGAAAAAAGCGAGCACCTTGTATTTAGATCCGGCATCACGGTCGATGGCGCGCTTGGTAATAATGCCGCTTTCGCCTGCACCAAAAATAACTACTGACGTCTTTTCTCTTGTCGGCGTGCGCATTTCGAGAAACGCAACTTTTAGCACCACCCGATATCCGATAATTAAACCGGCGGTCATCAGCAATTCAATAATAATGATGGAATACGGAATCAGGTTGGTGTGTCCGAATCCATAACAGGAAATCATGTTGTACGTTACAAACAGCAAGCTGCCAATAATAATGGTGCCCGAAATCCGCATGGCGTCGCTGGTACTGGTATAGCGGATAATATTTTTATAGGTGCCAAATACGAGAAAAAGAAGAACCCGTGTAACGAGAACAATCAGCAGACTGTTTTCCATAGCCTGCATTTCGTGCACAGGAACATTAAAATTAAACCGCACCTGAAAGCTGGTGTACACCGAAAAAAGCACGATGCACAAGTCAAACAGCAAAATGGTCCAGCGTGGAATAAACCGATCAGCGAATACGTTTTTCAAATGTCTGAAATTTGTACAAATGTACAAACAAAATTCGGGTCTGGCTGAGTGCCAGAATCAGATAAAATGGAGAACCGCGTCATACAAGGAATTTTTTCTCTACAAGCTGGTTTACAGTGAATACCTGAATCCGGCAATTGAATATTCGATCTGATCAAGTCCCGGTGCCAAAATAAAAAAATTAGAACCGAATTTTCTTTAAAAACAAAATAACTGATACCTTTGCAACAATTCTGAAAAATACAAATACAAGATGAAAACAACTGCTTTTACAAAATTCCATGAGGAAATGGGAGCCAAAATGGTCGAATTTGCCGGTTTTTATATGCCTGTGCAATTTGAAGGTGTAACTGTTGAACACGAAACTGTCCGCAAAGGCGTTGGCGTTTTTGATGTGTCGCATATGGGCGAATTCTGGGTAGAAGGCCCCAATGCACTCGGTTTTATTCAGTATATGACAAGCAACGACGCATCTGTACTTGTTGACGGTAAAGTCCAGTATTCCTGCCTGCCGAATGGAAAAGGCGGTATTGTAGATGATTTGCTGGTTTATCGAATCGGAGCTGAAAAATATTTGCTGGTTGTAAATGCTGCCAATATTGATAAAGACTGGGCATGGATGTCAAGTCATGCTGAAAAATTCGGTCTTACCCTCGGTAAAGATTTCCGCAATGAATCGGACGAATACGCACAGCTGGCCGTTCAGGGACCGCTGGCACTGAAAGCCATGCAGAAACTGACTTCGACTACCGTAACCGACATGGAATATTACACTGTAAAAGTGATTGAATTTGCCGGAGTAAAAGACATCATCTTCGCTACCACAGGTTATACCGGAAGCGGCGGATGCGAAATCTATATGAAAAATGCTGATGCTGAAAAAATCTTCAAAGCTGTTTTTGAAGCCGGCGCTGAATTCGGTATCAAGCCCATCGGTCTGGCAGCACGCGATACTCTGCGTCTCGAAATGGGCTTCTGCCTGTACGGAAACGACATCGACGACACAACCGCTCCGATTGAAGCAGGTCTTGGCTGGATTACCAAGTTTACCGACAGCAAAAATTTCATTGATAAAGAATTCAACCTCAATCTGAAAAACGGCGCTGCCAAACGTCGTCTGATCGGTTTTGAAATGATTGACAAAGGAATTCCGCGTCATGAATATGAAATCTGCAGCGCAGACGGAACTGTAATCGGTCATGTAACTTCAGGAACCATGGGGCCAAGCGTGAAGAAGGCCGTTGGTATGGGCTATGTTCCGGTTGAATATATGAAATCGGGCAGCGAAATTTACATTAAAGTCCGCGAAAAACTGCTGAAGGCAGTAGTGGTGAAAATGCCGTTCTATAAAGGCTAAGCCAAAATACTATTCTAAAAAAAACGCTTTGGTTTACTCCAAAGCGTTTTTTTTTATTCTCAATTCCGTGAAAAATCAGGAGCTCAACGACTCACTACAACCTGCATCATCAGCGGCCTACCATCTTTTACAAACCGGACAAAATACAATCCTGCCGGCAATCCAGCTACGCTGAACATATTGTTTTCGGTGAGTTTTGCAGATTTTATCAATCGGCCATCAACGTTATGCAACGAAATCTCTCTTTGCACAATTCCATCAGCTGCAAAGATGCAGACCTGATCGGAAGCCGGGTTCGGATATATCAAAACTTTCTCTTCCTCATTTATTTCATTCAATCCTTCAACGCCAAGAACTTTGTAAATGGCGTGCAATGCATTTACTTTTCCCCAACCCCAGTGCGTATCGCCGGTTTCGGAAAGATCGCCTGTAATGCTGTCTTCGCGTGCAGTTTCTTCCAGAATTGTTTTAATTTCAGCTGCGGTCAATGTTGGATCAGCTTCCAGCATCAGTGCCACAACACCGGTTACCAGCGGTGACGACATGGATGTTCCGCTCAGGCGAACAAATTTATAAGTTCTTCCTCCAAACGCAACAGACGTAACAACAGAAGAGAATGAAGTCGTTGTAAATGACGAAACCGAAGAGCAGACGCCGGATCCGGGCGCACTGATTTCGGGCTTTATGGTGCCGTCCATGATAGGACCATAACTGGAAAAATAGGCAATATTTCCGCCCAATATCTGGCCGGTTGTAGGATGTTTGTATTCCGAAACATGGGCCGCAACAGCAATGGCTGAATGTGCACAGGCCGGTTCTCCAACGCCATAATAAGGATCACCAGCCGTGTATCCTGCATAAGGAGCAAGAAAATCAGAGCCCCAGTTGCCAACACCATTGTTGAGTTCAATCAGATTCCATGCATGAACAATTCCTGTGTCTGCATGAATCTGCAGAATGACTTTATTTGTGGTATTACGGCTCGCCACGCGGATTTGCATAAACGGACGCTGATTCTGCAGATTTGCAGAGTCCGCAAGTACATTAAATAAAACGGTGTCGGCCCCTGCAAATAATGTATCATCAACATAGGCCGAAAGTGTGTCCGTAAGATAAAATGGAGTTTCAGCCAATAATGATCCGGATGAATTCAGCACCTGCAAACGCGCTTCAAAGCTGTTACCGGGCGTTCCCCACAAGGTCAGGCACTGTCCAAACATTTGCGGGTAATATGAATAATTGTCGAACTGAACCTGGGTTTTTAATGTGTCAGTCGTCGCTGCATCATACATTAAATGAAAATCAGCATCACCATTGTTGCCGGCACTCGACACAAAAACCACTCCCAGCGCCGAAAGAGAATCGATTGCCTGGCTGATGAGCGAAGTGCCGTCCAGATTGCCCATATAGTACAACCCCCAGCTTTGGTTGATCACAAGCCGTTTTCCGGCTGTCAGTGAATACTGATACATCCAGTTATAGGCATCGAGTACAGCCGCAGCGTCGACCAGAAAAGTGGTAAACAAATAATTTGCTTCGAAGGCAACACCGCGGTAAACAGTACCTGCACCGCTTCCGCCTGCAATGCCGGCTACATGGCTTCCATGATACGCATATCCATATACATTTGATGTATCGCATTGCGCTGCAAGCAATTCGCTTTCTCCATTAAATTCGGTTCCGTACAGAAATCCCGAAGGAGCAGGTCCCGATGTTTTCCATTGGTCCCAGGCAGCTGCGATACGTGTATGCTGCAATGTTGTATCGTAAAAATTCGGATTGGTGTAATCGAAGCCCCAGTCGGTAATGCCGATGAGTACATCTTTTCCGGTAAATGGCTGTGGCAGGTTGTATCCCATATGTACACTGTCAACCCGTGCATCGGGCAGCGCCTTATCAAGCATAGGCACTACAGGCCGCGCCCATTCAGCGTATTCAATGCCCGGGATATCGAGTTCCGTATTCAGAAGATCTTTGCGGATATAGAGCGAAACAATATTTCCAGCCCGTGAACCCTGCACCACACCTTCGGGGAGCTGTGTCGCGCTGAAATAGCTGTTCACTTTTGCGAGCATCGGAAAATACTCAATGTTGTTTATTTTGCGCCATGCGTTCTCTGTCTTGTTTTTATCCGAAATCATTTTACAGCGCGTTACTGCATCGGTTTTAATCTGCGCTGCAAGCAGAAAAGGAGTCAAACAAAAAATAAAAACAATCCATTTCATAACCGTGATTTTTTTCAAAAGTACAGGTTTTTTAAATTATCAGATGTGAAAAAAGCGTCTCATATCTGAGACGCTTTCCCTGCTTTCAAACACCAATTAACCCAAAAACCTATGAAAAATGTTGATATAGCAGGTTGAAATTATTTTATAAAACCACGGTTGCGCAACAAGGCTTCTACCTTGGGCTCACGTTCGCGGAAGGCTTTATACATTTCCATCGGATCGCGTTTGCCGCCGGGAGCCAGTACTTCGTTGCGGAATTTATTGGCCAGTTCGCGGTTAAAAACATTGCCCGATTCCTCGAACGCTTCAAAGGCATCGCTGTCGAGCACTTCGCTCCACAAATAGCTGTAATAACCGGCCGAGTAGCCACCGCTGAAAATATGATTGAAATATGTTGAACGATAACGAGGCAGAATTTCCCTGATCAGGCCGAGTTTCAGCATGCTGGCTTCTTCGAACTTATTCACATCAAAATTTCCGGCATCAGCCAAAGTATGATAATCCATGTCGAGCACAGCAGCAGCAATAAATTCAGCAGTTGCAAAACCCTGATTGAAATGTCCGCTGTTTTCTACTTTTTTCACAAGGTCGGCCGGAATAATTTCACCGGTTTTATAATGCTTTGCATACGATTTCAGTAAATCAGGATGTAAAGCCCAATGCTCCATTACCTGTGATGGCAGCTCGACAAAATCGCGCGGCACATAACCCGAAAGACGTTTGTAATTGACATCGCTGAAAAATCCATGCAGAGCATGACCGAATTCATGGAAGAAGGTCAGCGTTTCGTCCAGATTCAGCAAAGCAGGACTGTTGGCTGTGGGCGCGGTAAAATTCATTACAATGCTGATGACAGGAGTAACATTTTTCCCATTGCGCACATACTGATCGCGATAAGATGTACACCAGGCGCCGCCACGTTTCGATGCGCGCGGATGGAAATCCATATACAACACAGCCAAATGATTTTTATTGGAGTCCAGTACTTCATACACGGTTACGTCCGGATGATAAACCGGTACATTTTCCATTTTTTTGAAAGTAATTCCATAGAGTTTATTGCTCAGTGTAAAAATACCTTCACGCACATTATCGAGACTGAAATAAGGGCGCAGCATTTCTTCATCCAGATCGTATTTTTCCTTGCGGATTTTTTCTGAATAATACCACCAATCCCATGGCTCCAGCTTTTCTCCCTTTTTCTCAGCGTCCATCATAGCCTGAATGTCGGCTGCTTCCTGCTTTACAACCGGAACCGATGCATCCCAGACGGTTTGCGTAAGTTCATAAACCTTTTCCGGCGTTTTGCTCATGTTGCGGTCAAGAATGAATGCAGCATGGCTTTCATACCCAAGCAGGTTGGCTTTTTCAAGTCGTAATGCAACAATCTGCTGGATATTTTCCTTATTATCGTTTTCATTGTCATTGTCGCCACGCATAAAATAGCCACGATACAGCTTTTCGCGCAGGTCGCGGCGGTCAGAATACTGCAGAAACGGAATCATGCTGGGTTTATCAACTGTAAAAAGCCATTTACCTTCCAGCTTGTTTTCAGCAGCGGCTTCGGCAGCAGCATCAACAACACTTTGCGGTAAACCTGCCAGATCCTCCTTATTTTCGAGCACCATGGTAAAAGCATTGTTATCGGCCAGTACATTATTGCCGAACTGCAATTCGAGCAAAGCGAGCTTTTCGTTCAGTTCCCTGAGTCGTTTTTTGCCTTCATCATTCAGATTGGCGCCACTGCGTACAAAATCGAGGTACACAATTTCAGTCAGTCTTTGCTGCTCAGAATTCAGCTTTGCGCGGCTTTCGTACACAGCTTTAATTCGGGCAAACAGCTTATCGTTGAGCATAATATCATCGCTGTGCTTCGACATGGCCGGCGACATTTTTTCGGCCAGTTCCTGCATTTGCGCATCGGTATTAGCTTCCAAATTGTTGTAAAAAACCGATGTAACGCGGGCAAGCATTTCACCACTGGCATCGTAGGCAGCAAGCGTGTTTTCGAATGTAGCTGCTTTCGGATTGTTGGCAATAGCATCAATTTCTTTAATCTGACGGCGCATTCCTTCTTCGAGGGCCGGTTGATAATGCTCGAATTTAATTTTATCGAAAGGCGGAACACCATAAGGCGTTTTAAATTCACTGAAAAACGGATTTTCAGTCTCGCTTTGTGCCTGCAAATTTTGAGTCACAAGCATCATAATGACAACCATTGGTACAGATTTCAGAAACGACAAAGAATTCATTGGAATATTTTTTCCAAAAATACAATGTTTGGCTCAAAGCGAGCCTATCCTACATTATTAAATAATACTGACAGGAAATATTTTCCGATCAAATGAAAACAATATCATCCTGACTGAATAAAAAAGCCGTTCAAGGATGAAAGAAAAATGATTAAGCTTCTAAGGACGGGGCGGACTGCAGGGATCACATGGAATGGAGTACAGAAGTTTCAGGCCACTGACAGTACCCGCCTTTATTGTAATTGATCCGTAGCTCCGGCTGAAATATTTGTTGCAATCCGGATTTGGTGGTACTTTGCTGCCCGGAGTCTGCAGCAGGAAATAATTCCAGGTGCCCGGTGCCAGACCAGCCGAAAAGTGACCATTTGCATCGGTCCTGATTTCAAGAATCTGATCGGGATTATTCAACAGAACAAATTTGATTTTCTGGTTGGTCAGCGGATATTCTTTCCTGAATTCAGCTTCCATTTCGGGCGTCGGGCGCACACCACCGCAATACGAAAGGCGGTAAAAAGCCTGACCGCGCACAATTTCTTCATACTTCCGGTTAATTGGTTCATTTTCTTTAATGGCTATTGAATCCGGAATTGTTTGCTGCATGGTGTCAATGCTTGCCACAGAATCAACATCAGCGACCTTGTCGCTATTTTGCTGAAGAGATTCCTTTTTATTGTTGCACGACATGACAAGTGTGATACATGCCAGCATAATGTAAAACAGCCGAAATTTCATATGTGGAGTGAATTGTGTTTTACAAACATACAAAATAATGAGAGATGTCATCATCTGGCTTATAGATGATGAAAATAATTTTTCTCTCCGGTTTCATTTTATGCATAATTGTTTTACTTTTGCAAAAAATCAAACCGGGATGTAGCAATCCGCTTAACAAACAGGGAAAGGAGGGAAGCCCATGATTGAACAAATCAGGCTCGACACAGTAAAATGGTTACATATTCTTTATCCGTCCGATGAAGATTACAATCTGCTGATAAACGAATACCATTTTCACCCCCTGGACATCGAAGACTGCAAAACACGCTCGCAGCGATCGAAAATTGATATTTACGACGATTATTATTTTCTGATTCTCCACTTCCCCTATTTTGATAAGGTCAACCGTTTTATCAAAATCAAGGAAGTCAAAATTTTCTGGGGAAAAGATTTTATCATTACCATTGGTTCGGCACACTGGGTTATCCGCGAACTGTTTGAAGAATCGCGCCGCCAGATCAACGAAGGTCATCAGGATCGTTATCTCGAATCTTCCGATATGTTGTTGTACCGGATTCTGGAACTTCTGATGAAGGAAACACAGGTACTTCTGCAGCGAATTGATACGGAAATTGATCTGATCAATAAAGAAATGTTCAGCCGGAACGCTGAGAAAATTATCGAGAAAATATCCATTACCCGAAAAAATGTTATTCTGCTCAACACCACATTCAAACCGCAGTTGCGACTGTTTCACAAATTCGAAAGCGGTGAAGTGAAAGGATATATTGAGGATATGGAAGAATACTGGGGAAATATTCTCGACTACTATCAGAAAAACTGGGACTTAATTGAAGACGACGGCGAGTTGCTCGAAGGTCTCTCGAAAACGTTCGATTCGATGCAGGCCAATCGTACCAACGAAATCATGAAAATGCTCACCTTCATCAGTACGACCTTACTGCCACTGACCTTCCTCACCGGTCTGTACGGAATGAACGTAGCGCTTCCTTTTGGCGAACATCCGATGACATTCTCCATGATCATCGGCGTGATGCTGCTGATTGTTATTTTCCTGATTCTTTTCTTTAAACGCAAACGCTGGATGTAGCGGCCGGAGCACTCATGAAGGGTAAAAAATGGATTTCGCTCGGCTTCATGCTCATTCTGGTGCTCACCTGGGGCTCATCGTTTATTTTGATGAAAAAATCGCTGGATTATTTTCCCGACAGCAACATGGTGGCTGCTTACCGCATGACCATTGCGTTTGCGGTCTTACTGATACCAGCACTGATTCATCTTTTTAAATTACCCTTTAAAACATTTTTGCTGCTCACGCTTTCGGGCGTAATGGCCAATGGCATACCTGCATTTCTTTTCACATATGCGCAAACCGGCATCGAGAGCTATGTTGCCGGAATACTGAACAGCACAACAACCTTGTTTACGCTCATTATCGGCGTGCTGTTTTTTAGTTACAAAGCGCGCTGGCTCAGCGTTGCAGGTGTGATTACCGGGTTTGCAGGTATTCTTGGATTACTTGCATTTGCAGGTGGAAAAACACTTTCGTTCAATATGGGATATGGCGTGTATATTTTAATTGCAACCACCACGTACGCCATCAATATCAACTTTATCAAACGCTGGTTGAAACACGTGCCTACGCTCCCCATGGTGTCGCTGGTGTTTTTTGTTACCGGTATTTTTTCGAGCATTTATTTATTTGGATTCACCGATTTTATTCATGCTGTAAAAACCACTCCGGGTGCCGGATACGGAATTTTGTACATGTCCATTCTCGGCATTTGCGGTTCTGCACTGGCGCTGCTGCTCTATTATCATTTGATAAAAATTGCCGATGTGTTGTTTGTTGCATCCATCACCTACCTCATGCCTGTGGTATCCACAATCTGGGGCATCGGCGATGGCGAAAGACTTGGATTAGCACATGTCCTGTTTATCCTGCTGATTCTGGTTGGAGTCTTCATGGTCAATTATCACGATCTGGTTGAAAAAGTGAGAAACCGGAATAAAAAAAAGCATGAACTCCGTAGAATTCATGCTTTGCGGAAAGACAATTAATTATTTTTCAAGCGCTTTCAGTCTCTGCTCCATTTGCTCCAGTTTTTGTTCGAGCGATTGAATCTGGGCCTGCTGTTCCTGAATGGCTTTTGTTAAAACAGGAATCAACGAAATATAATCAACGGCATAATAGCCATTTACATTCTCAGCTTTACCACGGGTAACAGAATGATCTTTGGTTGGGTCGGTCATGTATTTGGTGGTATTGACAACTTCAGGGATTACTTTCTCGAGGTCCTGACCAATAAATCCAAACGAAGTTTTATTGGGATCGAACTGCATTCCGGGGAATTCATCAGCGCGCCATTTATAGGATTTAGGCTCAAGTTTCATAACAGTTGCAACAGCATTTTCAATGGGCTTGACATCTTTTTTCCATCGCGCATCAGATGAAGTATACACAGTGGCATCGACGTAAATATCACCAAGGAAATAACCACCATAAGCCGTGTTTGAATTGGTAGATCCATACACACCATAACCGGCGCCGTTGTTGGCAATATGAAGGCCGAACAGTCCTGAATATGTTCCTGATGTCGACCCCTCCATTGCATTATAGCCGTTAGAAGCACTTTGATTTTCAAAAAATCCACCTCCACCAGCAGTGTAACTGTTGTAACCATTTACCAGCCATGGATTTGTGGCGTTCCATAAGGTTGAAGCATACACTGAAAAAATATCACCTGCTGTATAGGTTGTGCTATTTACCAACACATGGTCATTGCCACCATCCACAAAAAGCATATTGATTGCATTGTTCGATTCAACGCGGAAATCATAATCGTTGCTTTGTTCATTTACAACAGCTTCGGTAGTGTTCATGCGAAAACGTTCAACACCTGCTGTGGTATACCCCAGTATATCGGCACCAGGGCTGAAAGCTCCCGTATTCGGATCAGCTACATATGTCCAGAAAGGCAAAGCTGCAGTACCAAGCGCATTCGCCATTACCTGGTCGCCGTTGGATATTCTGAGTCGCATTGTATTGTTGGTGCGGATGTCGAGTGCCTGTGCATCGGTGGTGCCAAGGAAATTGGTTCCAGACGTTGTTCCGGCATTCCCCAAAAGAGCCCAGCCAACCGTAGAAGAACCTGATAGAATGCGGACCCATGCAGATCCACTCCAGTAATAATAACCGGGAGTAACATCGCCTGCTGTAGCAGTATTATACACCAGCAAACTGGTTGCCGGAGCGGTTACCGGAGCAGCTGCAGTTGTCATTGTAAGCGCAATTCTGGGTACCAGCAAGCCGGAATTGGTTGAACGAACTTCCAGCATAGCTGAAGCATCCGGCGTTATGGTTGCCGAAGAAATTCCGACCTGAGCCTGTACGTCGATGGAGCAGAATAACAACAGCACAACAGATACTGCCGCTGCAATCTTCATTCGCAACTGAATTTTTCTCATCAGAAATTGGGTTGAAGTATTCATAGGTACTTGATTTAATTTGCGAGGTTATAAAAGTGTTTTGCTTGTGTGCTGATTACGGATGATATACCGCAGCACAAATTCAAATCCGCCATTGTAATTGGTAACTGTATTCAGTTTCGAAACATTGACGTCGTACGAAACGCCAAAAGCAAAGTCATTCAACTCAAGCAAAACCTGTCCAATGGCAGCATCACCCGTGCGGAAATAAGTGCCGAAAGTGAGATATGCATCTTTGATAAAGCCTGTGTATTTTGACTCTTCGCGCAGCTGATATCGGAAGCCAAGTCCCGGCAGCATTTCTTTTTGTTTTCCCTGCATGGCATAATAGAAGCTGGGGACCAGAGCCAGATTTGAACTGCCCAACTGTACAACAGCACGAAAATGGGCATTGATGCGCATATCGACAAATTCATCGCCGGTTCCGGTAAATTCATAAGCCGGTTTTGTAACATGCTGAACAGCACCACCGACATTGAATTTAAAGCCTTCGTTCGACTTCAGTCCTTTCATGTTGTTGATGTAACTGTAATTCAAACCGGCACCAAAATCAGTGTAGCCAAAACTGTTTGCATCAAATACTTCGTTGCTGCTGATGGTCTGGTCAAAACCCGACACACCGTCGTACTGATTGACCCATTGCTGATTTTCATCACTCAGGGCTTTCTGCGTAAATCCGCCATAAATGCCAGCTCCAAGCATACTGCTTTCGCTCATCAACAGCTGATAGCTAACGTTCAGAATTGCACCTGTGGTAGTAAACTGAACATCACCGGTTACATCATTGAAAGCGGTAATTCCCAAAGCCAGAAATCCGGTGGTGTTATTCCCTTTGTTAAAAGAAATATCATAGGAAAAATCGTAGTTGTTGTAGGCTGCACCCAGATTTTTCCACTGATTTTTATAATTCAGAATAAACCGGTGATTCCCGTCGAAAAAGCCTGTCAGTGCCGGATTCAGTAATAGCGGGGCTTCGTTGTATTGCGAATAATGCATATCCTGTGAACGGGCACCAAAACCAATAAACAGGATAGCAGTAAGAATCAAAATTTGTTTTTTCATAACGAATTGTTTTTTCATTTTTTTGCCCACTTTTATCTGACAATTGTAATGTACCCGTTGTATTCACGAACTTCTGTTTCGTTCTCAAAAATCAATGTTACCATGTACGGGTATGCACCCTGTTCAACCGGTTGACCCTGATATTCGCCATTCCAGCCCTCAGTCTGATCAGTCGACTCAAACACTTTCTCTCCCCAGCGGTCAAAAACCCGGATGGTGAAATTGGTGATTCCTTTTCCTTGTACAAAGTACAGATCGTTGTTGTTGTCACCGTTCGGTGAGAAAATATTCGGAATAAAAACATGCGGCGTATAGCACGAATCACCCGATACATCAACTGTTCCGGATGCTGCCCGGATACAGCCGTTAGCATCGGTTACCGAAATATTGTACACGCCCGGAGTCAACATATCAATAGTGTCTGTAATTTCCGAGTTGCTCCAGTTAATGGAATATGGCGCTGTACCACCGGTCACATCAACGAATGCAAAGCCATCATTGGCGCCGAAACAACTTTCTCCGACACAGGTTACCACTGCATCCGGAGTTTCGTTCACCAGAATGGCAGCTGTATCAGCATCGCCACAGGCCCCGGAAATAGCATAAATAATTTCATGTGTTCCTGCTCCGGCAACCGAAGGATCAAAAGTACCGCTGGTAATGTTGGTAATTCCGGTTCCGCTCCAGCTACCACCTGTTTCTGCTGCGGTCAGATTCACGGCTGCTAGGTTATCGCAATATGGACCGGCAGCAGCAATCGTTGCATCAGCCTGCGGGTTGATAACCACCTGAAGTGTGTCGTCATCGGGACATGCGCCCGAAATGGTGTAAACAATATCATACGTTCCAACACCTGCTGTCGAAGGTGAGAACGCTCCTGTTGCCGGATTCAGAATCCCGGTTCCGCTCCAGGAACCTCCACCGTTTACTGCGGTCAGAATCAGGTCTGCGTCAAACTCACAGAATGGGCCTACTGTATTAATGGTAGCCGAAATAACTGCATTCACCACAACATCCATTGTGTCGGTATCGGGGCATGCACCACCGGTAGTATACAATATCTGATGAGTGCCCGGTCCTGCTATTCCCGGATCAAATTCTCCTGTTCCTGTATTTACCACTCCTTGTCCGGCCCAGGAGCCGCCAGTATTCACAGCTGTCAAAGTAAAATTGGCATCGTTTGTACAGAAAGGTCCGGCAGCATTCATGGCTGCATCGGTAATAGATGCGACGTTCACCGTTACCGCAGCGATTGAAGAACAACCATTGACATCGGTTCCGGTTACATTATAAGTAGTGGTCGCAGCCGGTGTAATTGAATGAGAAACACCCGCACCAAGCGAATTATCCCAGATATAGCTGTTACCACCGCCTGCATTGATCGTTGTTGACTCACCGGTACACAGGTTTATATCTGTTGCTGTAGCCGAAATGGTCGGCAAACTGTTCACTGTAACCATAACATTAGCTGTTCCCGTACAACCATTTCCATCGGTTCCGGTTACCTGATAAGTAGTTGTTGCTACTGGCGAAACATTGTGCGATAATCCCGCACCCAGACTATTGTCCCACGAATATGTACTGCCACCGCCGGCCGAAATGGTCGTGCTGGTTCCGGTGCAGATATCAGCATCAGTGGCAGATGCAGTAACAGTCGGCAACGAATTTACCGTCACCATAACATTGGCTGTTGCTGAACAACCTGAAGCACTGGTGCCGGTTACAGCATAGGTTGTGGTGGTTGTCGGGCTGACCGAAAACGAACCGCCGGCACCAAGACCCTGATCCCATGTATAATTGACAGCACCGCCACCGGTTAAAGTAGCTGACGCCCCGACACAGATGGATGTGAAGTTCGCTGATGCAGTTACCGCCGGTGCCAATGAAATCGACACTGTAACAGCAGCTGTACTGACACAGCCATTGCCATCGGTTCCTGTTACATTATAGGTCGTAGTTGTAGCCGGTGTTACAGTTTGAGTGGAGCCAGCTCCCAGACCATTGTCCCAGGTATAGGTGCTGCCGCCTCCGGCAGAAAGTTGCGTGCTTTCACCAACACAAAGAGCCGGATATGTTGCCGAAGCTGAAATAGTCGGCAGATTGTTTACAGTTACCAAAACGCTGGCTATATTGGAGCAACCGTTCCCATCCGTACCGGTAACATTGTAAGTGGTAGTGGCAGAAGGATTCACCGTATGCGAAGCACCGCTTCCAAGGCTGTTATCCCATGTATACGAAGTACCACCGCTGGCTGAAACGGATGTGCTGTTTCCGATACAAATGGCCGGGCTCACTGCAGAGGCAGTTACATTCGGCAGTGCATTTACATTGACAGTGACATTGGCCGTATTGCTGCAACCGGCAGCTGATGTACCTGTTACCGTATATGTTGTCGTTGTTGAAGGATTCACTGAATAACTTGCATTGGTTCCAAGACCGCTCCAGTTGTAGGTTGCA
Source organism: uncultured Bacteroidaceae bacterium (assembly GCA_964429475.1). Lineage (GTDB taxonomy): Bacteria > Bacteroidota > Bacteroidia > Bacteroidales > DTU049 > GWF2-43-63. The sequence goes on from CAYSCE010000008.1 coordinate 23,031, forward strand.
CCACCACCAGCATTGATGGTAGAACTGTTGCCTGCACAAATGGTTGGTACTGTTGCCGAAGCTGTTATGGCCGGAATACTGTTGACCGTAATGGTCACTGATGCTGAGGCCGAACAACCGGTTGCACTGGTTCCGGTGACATTATAGGTAGTGGTTGTGGCAGGATTCACCGAAAATGATGGTCCGGCACCTAATCCATTATCCCAGGTATAATTCAGAGCGCCCCCGCCTGTCAGGGTTGTTGAAGAACCAATACAAATGGATGGCGCAGCTGCTGTAGCTGTTACTGCAGGAGCTGTTGTAATTGAAACCGTAACAGAAGCTGTATTGGTACAACCGTTGATGTCCGTTCCGGTAACCTGATAAGTAGTTGTTGCGGCCGGAGTGACTGTGTGTGTGGAGCCGGCTCCCAGTCCGTTATCCCATATATAAGTACTGCCACCGCTACCCGTGAGCGGAGTACTTTCCCCAACACAAAGACTCGGATATGTTGCAGTAGCTAAAACAGATGGTTGCGGGTTTACGGTAACCGTAACATTGGCAGTATTGGTACATCCGTTTCCGTCGGTTCCGGTGACATTATACACCGTTGTGGCAACCGGTGAAACAACATGCGATGTTCCAGCTCCAAGTCCATTGTTCCAGGTGTAGCTTGTTCCGCCCGAAGCCGAAACTGTCGAGCTTCCGCCGATACAATAAGAAGGTACTGTTGCCGATGCCGCAATAGTTGGCAGCGCATTTACATTGACTGTTACATTGGCTGTATTGGTACAACCATTTCCATCCGTTCCGGTAACAGTATACACCGTAGTGGCAGAAGGATTGACAACATACGAAACATTGGTTCCAAGGCCGCTCCAGCTATAGGTCGAACCGCCGCCGGCTGAAATTGTGGTGCTGTTACCATTACAGATTGTCGGTGCAGCAGCTGTTGCTGTGATTGACGGCAGTGCATTAACTGTAATATTGATTGCATCAATGGTCTGACAGCTGTTTACAGGGTTGGTAACAGTAACCGTGTAAGTTCCGGTGGTATTTACATTGATGGTCTGACTCGTTGCAGAATTTGACCAGTTGAAAGTTGCACCGGCATTACCGGCATCAAGTGTCACTGAATTACCGGAGCAGATAGATGCATCGCTTCCCAGGTTTACTGTCAGTGCATGTTTGGTCAGAGCAACCGGTCGTTCGGTGGCCGGCAAATTCTGATTGGCTGCAGTGGCAACATAAAGAGGCGCACCCACAGCCGTTGAAGAACCGGCAATTTCGTACCACATGGCTGAAGGCGCTGTAAGCCAGTTACCCATAGCATCCCAGCTGCCATCGGCAGCATTGTCATAATACACATTAACTGTTGCAAGATCAGCTCCGGCAGTGTGATTAAGCATGTGAAAAAACAATGGATTGACCTGACAGATGATGGCTTCTTTGGTGTTTACATCAAAAGCCTCCGTGGTTGGCGTATAATTAGCCATACGTACCTCAAAGGTATTGGCAGCTCCCGATGCAGGTGTGATGGCAACAGGGCGATAACGGGCTGTACCTGCAGAAGAACCAGTCGGGAATAAATAAGAAGCTACAGAATTGGTCACCCTGCTCAATGCTCCTCCAACGGTGCTGCTGACAAAACCGGTCACCCTGGTTATGGCTGCTGTACTGGCATTGGTCACATACATGGTGTTGGCTGCTGTGGCAAGCTCAACACTGTTCAGACTTAAAATATTGGAGGTTGTCTGATCAATGGTCTGGGTTTTAATACCACTATTATCCAGGTTCAGATTGTAATAAGTCGTTGAAACCGAACCTGACAAAAGCTGATTGACGCCATTGAATCTGACTGTTCCGGTAAAACAGGTAAAGGTGTTATTGTTTACCCAGTTACCATTGAGCGTAATGTTTCCACGCCCGTTGATGGAACCGTTGTTCGTGATATTACCTAAAACAATGGCCACCGATGTGGTAGCAGTTTCGTCAATCAGACCACCGGTGTTGTTTTCAACATTTCCTACTACCGTCAATGTGGTATTTCCGGAAATGCTCACCCCACCTTTGTTAGTCATTACTGATTGTCCTTGTGCACCCACGATGCTCATCAAAAACATCAGCGCCAGTAAAGTCTTTGGCAAATTTGAGTGGTAAATCTTTTTTATCATGCAATTAGAGTTTAATCGAAACAACTGACCTGAAATTCTTTTTATCTTGAAATTTAAGACACAAAATTACATTTTTTTCTGTCATAATTCATTTTTTGTATTGTATTAAAATCGAATTTTAAAACCAACAACCAATTGGTTATTTTCAAAAAAAATTCTCAAGAATCTATAAAACATATGCATAAAAGAAAAATACGATATTGGGCATCACAACATTTGCAAAATGACATGTTGCATCAGAAAATATTTTTGTCGCCATTTTTTTCAGTAACACCACCTTTACACTCAATATTACACCAA
>CAYSCE010000009.1:0-24495 GCA_964429475.1 uncultured Bacteroidaceae bacterium
GGTTTCAATCGTTACCATACTTTCGGAAACGAATGATTGAATTTTCACGGGTGCTTCCGCAATGGCCTGTTTATCGCGCAGGGAAACGAACATCCATTCATCTTCGAGATCTATTTTACCAGGTTTTTTGGTGTCGCGGTCAATGGCCAGCCAATGCGATGTTGCACGTCCGATAATATCTCCGTTTTGCCGGATCAGAAAATCGCGGCGATACAGAATTTTTTCAATTTCGCGTGGCCAGGTTTCCATTTCAATGTCGTCGTACCAATGAGGCACCGTCTTTATTTCAAGCGATAAACGACTGAGTACCCAGAAGAGTTTTTGTTTGCGTAAATCACGGAAACCAAAGCCCATGCGGTCGGCCGAATCAATGGCCGATTGTATCATAAATCCCAGCAATGCCGATGGTTTCAGACGGCCATAAATATCGCAGTCGGCCGAAGTAATGCGGTATCGGGTAACCAGAGACAATCCTTCTTTTTCAACTTCACCAATCATTTTTTATTCAGTCAGTATTTTTCCCGACAAGGTCGGCAGATTTTCTTTTTCAAGTGTAATGAAATACATTCCTTTGGAAAACGAGCTGCAATCTATTTTTTCGAAGCCGGAAGCATTTGTTTTCTGATACAGTAATTTTCCGGATACTGCAAACACAGATATAGTTCCGCCTGAATAATTCTTTTCAACAGCTACATTGAACGATTCATTGGCCGGGACTGGATACACAAAAAGCGATGGTTGTGCGATTTCGTTGAGTCCGTCAATATATTCATTGCAGTCGATGGCACCGTCAACCACATACAGATACATATCGTCAATGTAGGAATCATTGTCTGTGCCCGAGTTTCGGGTTCCTGTCATTGAAAAGCGGATATATCTGGTCTGCAGCGGAATACTGTCGCTCAGCGTGAATGAGGTCCAGCTTGTATTCGTGGATGAAGTCCATCCGGTGCTGTCAACCGCTTGCAGTGCGCTGTTCAGAAAGACAAGCCGGATGGCAGGAATGTCCGATCCATGATAATCCGACATCCAGGCACCCCAGTTGGCTATCCCGGATCCCGCATCAATAGTAGAGGACCAGGGACTAATATCGATATCCTGATGAGCTTCGGCATACGCACTTTCGACGCAGAGCCCGCCGATGCCGAAATAGTAATTTCCGCTGTGCGGGCTGGTTCCGGCACATTCGCCGGCTGACAGTGATTCCAGAATTCCGGTAGAAACATTCCATCCGTTGGTGTTGTCTTCGGCGTCGGGATTATACAGCAGGTTTCCGGCCGATGAAGCCGAGGTCATAAAAAACTCCGTATTACTCCAGGGGCTCCAGTCGAGATTTTGTGTGCGGTAGCGGGCGCGCCAGTAATACATATATCCCGGATCAAGATTACTCAGTGGCTGTACACTCAGACTGTCTCCGGCCTGCGTGTTGTAGTCATAATACCAGTTTTCGAGATGTTTCCAGTTTTGAAAATACAGATTATCAAAGTTTGAATTCTGCGAAACCTGATATTCAACGGCGCCGACACTATCGCCCAAACCCGCATCAAAAGGATTAATCCGAAGGTTTACACATTCGGCATGAACCACTCTTCCGCCAGTCGGAAACAGACATTCGGGCTGTGAAACCGGCATAGAAACACGCCGGAGCATAATACTGTCCTGTAGAAAATTATTTAATGTAGTACTGGCATCACCGCGCGAAATTCGTTTAATCATCATTTGAGGAGTATTTCCTGAAGTGATTTCAATAAAGGTAAAACCATATTCATCAAAACTCTTGTTGAATTCGGTATAATCGGCCTGTGGCGTGCTTCCCCAGGTATCGATATATCCCGATGCAGTTGCAGTATTGATCTGAAGAACCTTACTTTCTTTCAGCTGCCCGCGCGAATATCCATGCGTGTGACCAAATAAAAAAACCACCGGTTTTCCACACTGCTGATTGAATTTTTCGAGTGAATCAAGCACCTGACGGGCGTAATCATTTTCACCGGCCAGCCACATTTCGGAATGGTAGGGATAGTGCTCCTGAAACAACACAAAGTCGATGTTGGTGTCGGCCGCTGTCAGCGCCAGTGTTGAACTGAGCCAATCTAATTGAACTGAAGTCTGATACAGGTAATAGGAGTCGAATCCGATAATTCTGGTGTTCGAAATATCTTTGAAATAGGTGTGCTCTTCATAGCCGGCAGGGCCGTTTTGCGGAAGATTGAAATACGCAAAATAATTGGTGGAATTCAATTCATGATTTCCGATAACCGGCAACAAACAAACCGATGACCCCAACGAATGTATGTTCGGAAAAAATTCATTGCGCCACTGCGTAATGTCGTAGCCGGCATTCACATTGTCTCCGACCAGCAGACAAAGATTCAGATTGTTTTCAACCGGAGCTGCACCGAATTCTGAATTGCAGTAAGCAATGATACCGTTGTTGATTATTTCTGAAAGTTTTGTGGGTTCATTGCTGTCGTACTGGCAATCGCTGATGGCCACAATCCGGATTACGGGATTGTTTATTCGTGAAGGAAATGTTCTGAAGCTGAAAGTATCGGATTCAGTCGTTCCGGTAATTACTTTATAAAAGTAACGCGTATCCGGCGTTAGGCCGCTTAGCTGAACTTCATGGACCACGCCGGTTGAAACGCCACTGGTGGTTGTTCCTGTTGTTGTTAATCCGAGTAATGCTGTTGAACTCCAGTCAACACGGCTTTCGGTGCCTGAATCGGTTTCCCATGAAATAGTCAGTGAGGTACTGTCGGCATTCTGAATATAAGGCTCAACCAGCAATGTCTGAGAGAATCCCGTAAGACAAAGCGTCATTAATGCAATCAGAAAAATCGGCTGTTTCATGGTGAATTAATTAAGAAATAACACGTAGTTATTCAGAACAGCGAAAGGAAACATGATCGAATCCGGAAAAGCCGGTCATCGGGGTTCATCGTCATTCTCGCTGTAGGAGTCGGGTTCCTGTTTAGGTTTGGTGGTCAGAACTTTCACAAAAAAGTAAACGGTGACCAATGTAATAGCTGATACGGTGACCAGCATCATAATTAAAGCTTCGGTTTTCATTTTAATCTCCCTTCTTTTTTGTGACGATAATATGCTTTTCGAACCATCAGTGCAATACCGACAAATACGGATAAGAGCAGGAGCCGCGATAAATTCGACAACAACAACTTATATTTAAGATCGGCAACTACAGCAGGATCAGTGGCTGCTGCAATCTGTTCCCTCAAACCATTGTTCATCAGTTTACCGACAAGACTTTCGTGATCAAACGCCCATCCATGGCCGTCGGACAGACCCTGAAATGCAGTTACCCAGTCGTTGCCGACAGGTGTAAAAACAGCTCCGAGAAAAACAATGATTAAAAGAACAGGCGTTACATAAGCAATCAGGAAACGGAAAATGCGGCTCACTTTAATATCGGCGCCGGTATTGATTTCCTTCCATCCTTTTTTGATGCCAAAAAACCAGGCAAATAAAATGGCTTCGCATGCCGCAAAAACAAACAACGCAAAAGATCCTGTCCAGTAATCATATTCATCAAATACGCCCTGATTGAAAAACAACACCGTCGGCATGCCGATGATAAGAATAATAAGGCCGAAAGCAAGCGCTGTTTTTTTGCGCGACCATTTAAATTCGTCTTCGAGAAAACCCTGCACCGGCGTTCCCATCGCCAGCGAAGATGTGATGCCGGCAAAAAACAACAAACCGAACCACATGACTCCGGCGATTGCCGCCATTACAGGACCCCATTGCGAGAATAAATACGGAATGGTTTTAAATCCAAGTCCGAGTCCTCCCAACCCGGCCAGATCCTGTACTTTCGAAATACCCAGATAGCCCACAGCAATCGGAATGATGATAGCTCCACCCAGCACCACTTCTACAAATTCATTCATCCATCCGGCCGACATGGCGTTGAGTGCAATGTCGTCTTTTTTGCGCAGATAGGATGCATAGGCCTGAATGGATCCCATTCCCAGCGACAGCGTGAAAAAAATCTGACTGGCTGCCGCAAACCAGACTTTTGGATTGTAGATGGAATCGAAGTCCGGTGTCCATAAAAAATTCAATCCAACCGAGCTGTCGTTAACGGCACCGGCCGTTCCGGCTTTCAGTGTCAGAGCCCGGATGGCCAGCAACATGCCGAAAACAATCAGGAGCGGCATACCGATTTTGGCCACTTTTTCGACACCGGCGCTGAGTCCTTTACTCAGGATATAAACGTTTATTCCGAGACAAATCAGAAAGAATACAATGGGCTCAAAGGGAATCAGGGTGGCTTTATCAAGTGAAACATAATCGTTGAACAATTGCACCACCTGATGTTGATCCATGCCATTGAAAGAGCCGATCACACTATGGAATATGTAGGCCAGTGTCCATGATTCCATGTAACAATAATACGAAGCAATACCGATATTGCTGAAAATACCGAATACGCCGACATATTTCCAGAGACGGCGCCTGTCCATGCTTTGCATCATGAATGGTGTGCTGTGAAAACCATGGGTGCCGCCGTAGCGGCCAATGCTCCATTCGATAAAGAGTAAAGGCAATCCCAGCATCACAAAGCTGACCAGATAAGGAATAATGAATGCTCCGCCGCCATTTTGTATGGCCTGAACCGGGAAACGAAGGAAGTTTCCGAAACCAACGGCATTGCCTGCCATGGCCAGGACTAATCCCACGCGTGTTCCCCAGGCTTGTTTGGTATGACTCATAGGTTGTATTTTGATAGGTTGTCGGTGAATACGATTCTGTTGACTGTTGAGTAAGCATTCAACCCGCGCTGCCCCAAAATACACATATGCTTAGTCATGGTCGGATTTCCGGATCAGTTGATTCATTACCGGACAAGCCATACATTGATTTTTAAAACAGAACCTGTCAAACAATTCCAACAAACCCTGTGTTTCAAAAGCATTGCGGACTTTTATTCCGGCATTTCGCACAAATGTATCAATAATTTTATTTTGTTCAGGTTTCATTTTTTGCATGTATGTGCGGGCGGTTTGTTCATAGCTGTTGTTGCCCGTATGTTCCGAAAAGCTCATCAACAGCGGTACAACAGCATTAATGATGATAATATCAACACTGTTTTTACCTGTTTTTCCTGTTGAAAAAAGTTTTCGCTCGGTATCGGGCCGGCAATGATTTTTCCAGAAACCGGATACCGGCGCTCTAAAGATTTTGTATAAATCGTTCAGGCTGGAGGCATATAAAATATTGCTGAATAAGTCTGGCGTCAGGCTGACCAGTGCTGCTATCTGCGCAAGTCTGGTTTCGGGCATGGCCGATGGGCGCACAGGATTGTATTTCCAGCTGGTTTCATCAATTGGCGTGAGTGAAAATTTATTTTTCCAATGTTTATATTCCTGCTGCAAGGCACGCATATAGCCGTTTTCTTTCGGGAAGTCCTGTTTCAGAAAACCGGCTTGTCCAAATAAAACAGCTTCCACCGAAAACACATTGCCGGCGCGGCAAAGATTCTTCCACGAAATGGTATTGCTTAACCATTCCATAGGGCCGGTATTGTGAATCAATCCGTACACAAAAGCAATCATTTTCCACGTTGTTTCGTTCCAGTCGTATGCATTGCCGGCCAGTAATTCACTTACTTTGGCAGCTTTGCGGCGCATACGCTGTACCGAAAGCATTTCGGCCTGTTCCATAAATTGCCGCTGATTGATGTCGGAAAAATAATCGGCACAATGCAGAAAGCTGCAACTGTGAACTGCTTTTGAGGAATAGGTCTGATACAGCTTTTCAATATCCTGTTCCGATAGTACAATGGCCGGTATCAGCTGTCCGTTGCTGTCGCAGATTATGGCGTCGTTGTTCAGTACAATGTGCAGAATGGTTTTGTCGTAGGCCGGATCGGTATGATGGCCATGACGGAACCAGTCGCTGCTTTTCAGATGAATTTCGGCATTGCCGGCCAGCCGCTGTTGCCCGATGATAATTTCGGCATTTTCAAAATCGGGACCGTCGCGGTTACCTCGTTTTCCGGGTTTTACAATCCGGCATGCATCGCCGGTATCCAGGGTAAAGTGCTGTCCTGCAAGCCCTTTCTCCCAAACGTAGTGAATAAATGTTTCAGGTATATTCATGATTGGCACAGTTTTACGTCTCATTAAACGGTGTTCAGACCAAATGATTAGTATTTCGGCAAAATCACCGCCTATAATATAAGCATTTGTTTTTGAATGTCAATGTCAGAATTTTAATAACTTTGCAAAAAACACCAACCACATGCGTATCCTTTTGTTGTTCATTCCGTTATTGGCTTTCATGATGCCTGTAAGCTCAACAGCTCAAACCGAAGAGCCAATTTACGTTTCAGTGGATCAGATGCCTGAATTCCCCGGCGGGCCAAATGGATTAGGCAATTTTTTCCGTTCCAATCTTGCTTATCCGCGTCCCGCACTGGATGCTAAAATTGAAGGAATTGTCATTGCTTCGTTTATTGTTGAAAAAGATGGTAAGGTTTCGAAACCGGCCATTGTAAAAGGTCTTGGAAATGGTTGCGATGAAGAAGTGCTCCGCCTGATTGGCATGATGCCGGCCTGGAAACCCGGAATAAAAGATGGTAAAGAAGTCCGGGTAAAACTCAGCGTCCCGGTTGAATTTAAACTTAGGTAATTCTACTACTGCAACCCTCGGGTTCAAAATCCTTCGAGGGTTTGTGCAGGTACAGAAAAATAAAAAAGGCCCCGGATTCCGGAGCCTTTTTTTTAATGTCTTCTTTTATCAGAACGGGATCAGCGAAATACCGATCGACAGCGGTGCCATTTCGGGTCCAAGCTTGTCTTCGAACAATGTTGAAAGTCCGTAATACACATAAGCATTGAACATTTTGTAACCAACGCGGGCTGTAATGCCATAGCGCAGTTTGTTGATGTCGCCGACATTGAATGATTTCGTTTTAATACCAACGTCAACAAATTTAAGATGGTTGTTGATTTCATAACCAATTTTTCCGCCAACGGCAATACGGAACACGTTGTCGCTTTTTGTTCTGAAGCGGAGTTCAATTGGAACATCGATGTATGAAGTAACCAGCTTTAATTTTTTTGGATTATCGGCGCGGTTGACAAAATAATTCACGCCAAGAGAATCTTTCATAATGTTGGCGTTGAAATTCATATTGTGCGTGCCGACACCAAGACCGACAGCAAAGCTGAAATTGGTTGAGCCAAGCGAAAAATCCTGCATTAAGCTGACCGAGGCGCCCGGATTGTATCCTTTAAAATCAATGGTGTCAGGAGCACCCTGCCACATATCGTTGTACAGATCTATCATCAGGCGGTCCTGTTTGCCGAAGCTACCAGATACATCAATATCTTCTTCCTGAGCAAACAAGGTGACTGAAAACAGCGCAAGGAAAAGAAATGCAAAGAGATTTTTCATGGCTTTTTTTTTCAAAAATACATATTTTTTCTGAAAGTGAACTTTACAGCAATTGATCCGGTATTATAAACCGCCGGTTTCGCAGGCCTGATCGCACTTTTTAACATCCCATTATTTATTGATGATGATGATGCTGCCTTTATATTCCTTGCTGTCGCGGCCATAGGTAAATACAAAGTAATAGGTGCCATCGGCGGCTTCGTTTCCGTTCCAGTTGTTCTGATAGGGCGATGATTCATACACCACCTTACCCCATCGGTTGAACACGGTAAGTTTGCAGGCCGGGAATTTTTCGACATTCACAATTTCGAACATATCATTATATCCGTCGTTGTTTGGTGTAATGACATTCGGGAAAATCAAAACATCATCAATCACTTCAACGCTCACGTAGGCGGTGTCCATGCAGCCCAGATCGCTGGTAACTATCAGCATGACATTGAATACGCCCTCATCGGTATAGGAATGTAACGGGTTTTCGAGTGTTGAAGTGTTGGCCGGCGAAGCTGAGTCGGCAAAATTCCACCACCAGGCAATTTCGCCCGAACTGGTATTGGTAAACTGAATGGTCATGGATGGATCTTCACTTGTGTAAACCAGCGGAGGTGTTGCATAGAACGAGGCCTGTGGTTTCGGATGTACCAGAATGAGATCGTCGAACAGCTCTGTGGTAGAGCAATTCCATTGATTGGTTACGGTCAGGGTTACATCAAAAACGCCGGAGGTGTCGTACACATGCTGCGGATCGTCCAAGGTGCTGTGCGGGGTATTGTCGCCGAAATCCCAGTCATACACATTTCCGGAGGAAGGATTTGTTTCGTCGAAATTCACCAGGAGAGCCTGGCAACCGACAGTTGGATCAGTGAAAATATCAATGGGCGGATGCGGATGCAGTTCAAGCACGGTGATGGTATCGGTTTCGGTACAGCCAAGGGCATCTGTAATCAGCAGGGTGTAAAATCCGGCCGGGATGCTGTCGTAATTCTGCTCAGTGTCGTTACCTGGCATCCAGAGCCACGAATAGCCCGGAGGCGTACCCGGCGTGCCGCCCGAAACAATGGAATAAATAGTACCTGTTGAATCACCGAAACAATTTACATCAGATTTGGTCAGGTCAATCAGAATCTGCGGATTATCGATCACCAGCACTGTATCGCTCAATGCGCAGCCGCCGCCATCGGTGACAGTCACATAATAGGTTCCTGAAGGCACATGAATACTGTCGACCGGCCAGCTATGCGAGTCAGATTCTCCGGTTGACCAATCGAATGAATAGTTTGGAGCGCCGTTGATACCTGTGGCAATCAGAACGCCGCTGCTGTCGCCATAGCAAATGGTGGTATCACCCAGAATGGACATTTCGAAGAACGGCCCCGATTCGAGATGGACCGGCGGAAAAATGGTGTCGTTGAAACCGGCCAGTTCCCAGGTGTTGAGATACCAGGTAAGTGGAATATATCCCAGCGGAATGGTGTAATTGACCAGTGGTCCGATGTGGATGGAGAATTTACTCATGTCGAGATACACTTCGGGCGCATGTATTTCTTCGACACAGAGTTGTGTAACGGTTGTCGGATCATTCGCTGGCAGATTGACACAAAGCTCAGGAATCACCACATCGGGCACCACCGGAAAAGACGGAAAATTGATGGTAAATTCAAAAGCCTGAATCGAAAAGTCGAAGGCCATACTGTCCCAGGTATGATTGGTGAATTCATTGTCGAGATAATGCCGGATGCCCGGATTAAACTCTGTAACGCCGAAGCAGGGCCATTTTACATGCAAATCGTGTCCGGCCATGAACGGAATTAAGTTGTTGAAACCTGTAGAAACCGTATCATTGGTAGCCGGATCAGTAACAAAATAATCGAGTGGCATGGGGTAGGAGAGCTCGGTCCACACATCGGGGCAGAAAGTAAAATCCTGTTGCAGTGTGTTGTTGAGAGTTAAAAAGGCCGATAACAGACTATAATCGATGCTGATGCCGTAGCCCAGATCATAAGAGCCGTTGAGCATACCCAGTACCTGAGATATGGCCGGACCTGTAGGCGGCGGAATCAGATTGGCAATAAAGGAAAGAAACTCAATTACATCGAGCGAAAGTTCCAGATACCAGTCGTCGCCATAGGCATACAGACATTTGTCGGAGCCAAGTGAGTCAACAGTCTGAATATATGGAATATCGGCTGTCAGGTCAAGACCGATTCCACCGATGTTGGTAATTACGAGCGGTAGAATGGTGTCGTGACAAATGGCCGGTAAAAATCCATTGATACAGGGATAAGTAACCTGTCCGGTGATGGAGTTCAATTCAAAAATAACAATGGAATCGAGCGGAATGTCGAAATTGGCAATATTAACCGGGGTGCATCCGATAAAGCACACCTGGCCCGACAAATCCATACTCATTCCGAAATCAAGATCCAGTGTAATGACACCTGCTGATGGAAAATGTGTACTCAGATCCCAGCCCGGCATGACAGTATAATCGGAGTTGACAGTCATATACTGACCGGGCACCGGCACGCCGGGATTAGGGAACGTAAGTTCGACATCGACGGGATACGCAACATCGACCCACCCGGTAGTAAAGCCGTGAATGGAGAAAGTAGAGCCCATTTCGAGATACATATCCAGATCGAACTCGGCGCCAAAATCGCCCCCAAGAATTGTTTCGATCTGTCCGAATGACGTTGTACTGTCGTACATGAAGTGAAACAGGCTGTAATCGAAATCAAGCGAAAACGGACTTCCGTTGGGACCCCACATGTTCTGATAGGTTGTACTCCACGGAATCTGATGGTTGACGGTGAATGTCTGTGCCTGATTATTATGAGGCAACAACAATGCAACCGACAGCAATAATGCAAATATGGTACTTTTCATGATCACCCCCCGGTGTAAAATATGTTATTTCTGCAGGATCAATTGATGTTCAAAGGATTGTAAAACAGGTTCGAGCAGGACTGATTCGGCCATCGTTGGAATGGTTGCCACTGCCATCAGTGTCATGGTGTCATCGCCGGTAAAGCAGATTACTCTGGTGAATTCAATACTTTTTGAGGCATCGTCCGAAACGGCCAGATAGGAACAGATAAACAAAGCAGACTTATATTTCCGGTGATTCTGATCCTCGATCAGTATTTCTTTTTTTTCTTTAACAACCAGGTTTTGTGCAACAAAAACACTGTCGTGAATGGCAACAGAATAAGCAGTATAGGAGGTGTTTTCGGAAACAGCAATCTGAATGACACTACCGGCGTTTTTGTTTGCCCAGAGGTAGTTAGGTAGTTTAGCCGAGTCCTGAACAAAGTTTTCAGGCGGAGTAAAACTGAAATGCTGTGCTGAAGCGCCCCCGTTCAGCAGTAAAAAAAGCCCGAAGAATAACAGATAAAGATATTTCATGTGCGGATGGATTCATAAAACAAACAGCCAAATTATAAAAAAATCACAACATAAACATCATTATTAAAAAAATGTTTCGCCAGGCTTTTAAAGTTAAAAAATGTTAATAGATTCTATGTTTATTATGATTGAAGAACGGCATCAATTCTAACGTTGATGATTATATGCTGTCAATTTGACAGCCGTCGAAATACCATTGGTTGGCAATAATATGCGTTACTTTGCCGGAATTTTCGAAAAACGTAAGTGTAACCAAAAAGTAAATTATGTCAATCAGATCGAAATCAATGGACCTTCGGAAGCGTGTGCTTGATGCGCGCCAGGGAGGTGGAACAAAGGCTATTGCCAAGCAGGTTGCCATGGGAAAACTAACTGCCCGAGAGCGGATTCTGGCCCTTCTGGACCCGGATTCATTTCACGAATATGACCTGTTTGTGGAACATGCCGGAAGAGATTTTGACATGGATAAAAAGCACCTTCCGGGTGATGGTGTTATTACAGGAACGGGAACCGTTAACGGATATCCCATCTGTATTTATGCTCAGGACTTCACGGTAGCAGGCGGTTCGCTGGGATACATGCATGCCATGAAGATTACCAAAATTATGGATCACGCCATGAAAATGCAGGTTCCACTCATCGGTATAAACGATTCCGGTGGTGCCCGTATTCAGGAAGGCGTGAATTCGCTGGCCGGTTATGGTGAGATTTTCTATCGCAACACTCTGGCCTCAGGTGTTATTCCGCAGATATCAGTGATTCTGGGTCCCTGCGCCGGTGGTGCTGTTTACAGCCCGGCCCTGACCGACTTTGTTTTTGTGGTGGACAACATCTCAAAAATGTTTATCACTGGTCCTGAAGTAATTAAAACCGTTCTTGGTGAAGAAATTTCGATGGAAGACCTTGGTGGTGCCCGCGTTCATGCCGAAATCACCGGTAACGCCCATTTCTTTGCACGCAACGAATTCGAATGCTTTGCCCAGATCAAGTCGCTGCTTTCGTTTATTCCATGGAATAATACCAAAAAAGCCGATCGTTTTGAACCCGCAAAACCTAACAAGAATTACAAAATTACTTCTATACTTCCGACAGATCCGAAAACGCCGTACGACGTGCGTGAAGTCATCCGCGCCCTTTCCGACGACAGCGACTTCTTCGAAATCATGGAGCTGTTTGCACCCAATATTGTAATCGGATTTGCTCGCATCGAAGGCGATACAGTGGGATTTGTAGCCAATCAGCCGCTGGTGCTGGCCGGCGTACTCGATGTTGACAGCAGCGATAAAGCAGCACGTTTTGTACGCTACTGCGATGCATTCAATATTCCGATTATTACACTGGTTGACCTTCCGGGATATTTGCCGGGTGTTGATCAGGAATTTGCCGGCGTTATCCGTCACGGAGCAAAACTGTTGTATGCGTTCAGCGAAGCCATTGTTCCTAAAATCACCATCATTCTCCGTAAAGCCTATGGTGGAGGTTATATTGCCATGTCGTCGCGCCACCTGAAAGCAGACTTTGTATTTGCATGGCCGACATCGGAAATTGCCGTTATGGGACCCGAAGGTGCTGCCAACATTATTTTCCGCAGCGAAATTCAGGCGGCCGAAAATCCTGAAGAAATGCGCCTGAAAAAAGTTCAGGAATACAAGGATAAATTTGCCAATCCTTATGTAGCCGCAGCTTACGGTTATGTTGATGCAGTTATAAATCCTGCCGAAACGCGGAGTTTCATTTCTCATGCACTTGAAGTATCGGTGCAGAAAATGGTCATCCGTCCCAACAAAAAACACGGCATTCCTCCATTCTGAAAAATCTGCAGCTATGAAATTAACTACAAAAAGAAAAGAGAAGAAAGCCATGAAAACACCCGAGGTTGTAGAAGAGCAGTATGACATTCTGGTGACCGAACAGGGTGAGTATAAAACAACGCTTTCGAAAAAATATCTTACACGAAAAAGCTATGCGCCGCTGAATCTCAAACATGTGATTTCGGCCATTCCGGGAACCATTACCAAACTCAATATTGAAGCCGGTTCCGAAGTTGCCGAAGGCGACGTTATTCTGGAACTCGAAGCTATGAAAATGCACAATAAAATTCTGGCACCTATGTCAGGAAAAATAAAAGCAGTGCTTGTGCAAACCGGCATTCGGATTCCGAAAAATTTCCTGATGGTTGAGTTTGAATAAAAACATTCCGTTCAATAAACGGAAAAAACAAAAAGGGAGGCATCGATACGGGCCTCCTTTTTTTTTGTGCACAAACCCTCGACGGGTTCTAAACCTTTCGTGGGTTGTACAATAAATACTTCTTCTGAATTTCCACGCCGGGATTAAAATATCCGTTGTACATGTTCGGATATTTCTCTTTGATCAATTCAATCAGAGCGGCTACTCCGCGCGCTTCTCCGGTAAATTCCCTGGCAATGTTTCCATACAGATCGGGATCGATATTGAAGTTGCGCCACTGAATCATGGTTGGATTGTTCTCGTCCAGAAAACGGCACAGTGCCTCGGTTTCAGCATAAGTATCGGTAATGCCCGGAAAGACAAAATAATTCAGCGACACCCATTTTCCGGCTCTGCGGGCCACTTTGCAGCTTTCGGCCAGATCGGAAAACGTATAATTGGTTGGATTGTGATACAGATTATATAACTTTTCCTGTGCACTGTTCATGCTGATGCGGATGCTGTCGAGCCCTGCTTCCACCAGCTTTTCGATGGCGTGCGGATTGCTTCCGTTGGTGTTCAGATTGATGATGCCGTCCTTTGTTTTTGAACGCATAATCTTAATCGACTCAAGAATGGTTTCCCATACGTGCAATGGCTCTCCCTCGCATCCCTGGCCGAAACTTACAACGGGATCGGGTGCATGCGCGATATGAAAAACAGCGAGTTCCGCAATTTCTTCGGGTGTCGGAATAAAGGTAATTCTGTTTTGCGGCGACACCATTCCCGACGATTTTGGCTGCCACGAAATGCAACCAATACAGCGCGAATTGCAGGCCGGGCTGGTAGGCAGCGGTGCTTCCCAGCGATACAGAAAAAAGTTGCGTGCGGCCGGACAATAATACACGGTGGCACAATGCGCAATATGTTCCAGCAGCCGGTTTTGAGGAAATTTCTTTTTTACTTCGAGTACGTTTTTCTCAACCTGTTTTTGGACGAACTGATTGCAGTCCTGCCGGATATCGGGATCGACGCGCACAGCGGTTGCCCACATTTTTCCATCGAGAAAACCAACGGCAGAATAGGCGTAGAGCGGCAATACAACAGCGTTCTTTTTTTGTTTCGAAGCAGCAAGATAGGTTTGTGTGTGTGCTGGAGCAATAAAAGTGCTGATGGCTGTTTTGTTATGTAACACTTCCATCTCGTTCTTCCGGCTGTTGAAGCCAATGGCGGAATGTCCCTGCAATAAAAATATTTCTGAACCTTCGGGCAGCGGAATAAAATCAGATGGCTTCAGCCGGACAATATCGTTGCCGCTGCGACCTACCGCTTCGAGATACGGATGATCGTAATAACTGCCGTCATCGAGGGCGTAGAGAAGCTTTGGGGTTTTTCTCGGGTAAATCATGAGGATGAATTATGGACACGGAATATCGAACACTGAACAAGGAAGGAAGAAGGACGAAGAAGTGTGTGATTTAAGAAATACGAATTTTGATTTGAGATTTTTATCGCGATTTGATCGGAAGTGCGATGTAAAGAGAAAGAATAATGAACAAAACCCGCTTTCATTCTGAGTTTTTGAAACGATGACATCAAAATCCGATGACATCAAAAGTATCCCCGCATGCTGCGCAGCAGGCAGGGAAGAAGGCAGCGGACATTGCTGTCTATCCTTCGATACGCTTCCCTTCGGTCAGCACTCAGGATGACAGCAATCTGATTTAGGTCACTTTTTCTTTTTCGTGCTTTTTTCCGGTTTATAAAATTGCTCCATTAGGCGCTGCATATATTTTCCGAGCACATCGAACTCAATATTTACAACAGTGCCTTTTTTGAAATTGTGGAAGTTGGTATTGTCAAAAGTGTAGGGAATAATCGCGACAGAAAATTTACCAGGCTTGCTGTCAACCACGGTCAGGCTTACGCCGTTTACGCTGATGGAGCCTTTGGTCACAGTGAAATTATTCAGCTTCGGATCGTATTCGAAATGATATTTCCAGCTGCCGTCAAATGTTTCCACTTTAATGCAGGTTGCTGTCTGATCGACATGTCCCTGTACAATGTGTCCGTCGAAGCGGCCATCAGCTTTCATGCTGCGTTCGAGATTCACCTGATAGCCTTTTTTCCAGTTACGGAGGCAGGTTTTATTCAGGGTCTCATCGATGGCGGTGACCACGTATTCTTTAGTTTTTTTGTCGACTTTTACCACTGTAAGACAAACGCCGTCGTGGCTCATGCTCTGATCAATCTTAAGTTCTTTGGTCAGATCGGATTTTACAGTGAAGTGTATGTTACTTCCTTCGCGGGTTACTTTTGTGATTTCGCCCATGGATTCTACGATTCCGCTAAACATATGGTGTCTGTTTTTTTGTTTGATTATTTTTTCATGGCTTCTTCAACTTCTGCAATGGTGATCGGGAGCCGTTTTCCGATGAAACGCGATCCGTCTTCCGTTACCAGAATATCGTCTTCGAGACGGATTCCACCAAAGGTTTTAAATTTTTCCACTTCGGCGTAGTTGATGAATTCTTCAAATTTCTTTTCGGCTTTCCACTGATCGATAAGCTCGGGAATAAAATAAATTCCGGGTTCATCGGTCATCACATGACCTGCCTTGAGGCGGCGTCCCATGCGGAGGTACGCAGTTCCGAACTGATCAATGCGGCTGACTTCGTCATCATAACCGACATAATTTTCGCCCAGATCTTCCATGTCGTGCACATTCATACCCATCATATGTCCGAGTCCGTGCGGGAAAAACATGGCGTGTGCTCCGGCTTTGACAGCCTCATCCACATTGCCTTTCATGAGTCCTGCATTTTTCAATCCTTCGGCGATTACGCGGCAAACCGAAAGATGAACGCTCTGATAAGTTACTTCGGGTTTGGTTACCGACAGCGCATGATTGTTGGCGTCGAGCACAATCTGATAAATCATTTTCTGCTGTTCGCTGAATTTTCCGTTTACCGGCATTGTGCGGGTGTAATCCGAGGTGTAGTATTTATTGCTTTGTGCACCGGCGTCGCTCAGCAGCATCTGTCCGGCCTGCATTACATTCGAATGATTGTGGTTGTGCAGGGTTTCGCCGCGCACCGACAGAATAATCGGAAACGAAGGTCCTTTGCCATATTGGTAAGCAACGCCTTCCATCAGTCCGCAGATTTCCTGTTCAACGATGCCTGGTTTTGCGTGACGGAATGCAATCATGTGCATTTCGAAACCGATTTTTGCAGCGAGCTCAAGTTCATCAATCTCGCATTGTTCCTTAATGGCGCGTAATGCAACCACCGCTTTGATTAAATCAACACTGGCTTTTGCTTTCATGTCGCTGAACGGAATTCCGAGCATGGTGTTCAGCATAATTTTGCTTTCGGCGCGGTATGGCGGCGTAAAATGAACAGCGCGGCCTGCGTTTTTTGCTTTTGATAGATAATCTGAAAGTTCTGCAAAAGGATATGTTTCAGTAATACCCACTTTTGCCGCAAGGTCTTTCACGGCAGGCTGCGGGCCCATCCAGATGATGTCCTCGATATCGACATCGTTGGCGAAAAGTATTTGTTTACCTTCATCAAAGTCAATGATACCGGCCATGTCGGGAATATCGAGACCAAAGAAATAGGAAAAATTACTGTCCTGCCGGAAATGATAGCCATTGGACGGATAATCCATAGGTGATTCGGTGTTTCCGATAAACAGGGCGATGCCCTTAAGGCCGCTGTGCATCAGACGCTCGCGTCGTGAAGTATAGACATGTTTTTCAAAAAGTTCCATAGGATTGTTTTTCGATGAGTTTTATTTGTTCAAAAGTAATATATTTGTTTGAATATTGCGAACGGATGCAAGACAAAATAAGGCAAATTTTTTCAGGTAATACCTCCTGGGTACTGCTGATTATTGCAACAGCAGCCATAGGTTTCTGGCCGGTTCTGTCGGGCCTGCATCCGCTGAAATATGATGCCATTGACTATTATTTTCCGTCCAGACATTTGATATCGCAATTTCTGGCCAGCGGTGAATGGCCGTTGTGGGCTCCGTATCAGAATCTGGGTTATCCGCTGTATGCCGATCCGCAATCGGGCGCATGGTATCCGGTTTCTTTGCTGCTGGCTGCCATTTCTTCGTATCCGCTGTACATGATTCACCTGGAGTTTTTTATTCATGTGGTGATTGCCGGAGTGGGCATGTTCTTTCTTATCCGGTCGTTGCTGATGCGACAGGAAGTGGCGTTCATGGCCGCCGTGGCGTATATGCTCAGCGGTTTTTTTGTAGGCAATGCGCAACACCTCACCTGGCTGATCAGCGCCGCCTGGCTGCCGGTTGTTCTGAATACTTTTCTTCATTTGCTCAGAGATTCACGTTTCATCAAAACCATTCCGTTTGCGCTGGCTCTGTTTATGATGTTTTCGGGTGGCTATCCGGCTTTCATTTTTATTGTTTTGTATTTACTGCTGATACTTTGGATTGTGTATGTAGTCATGTATCTGCGCAGCAAAGAATATCGCGCTGTCCGCAAATTGTTGCTGTATTCAGTTGTGTCTGTAGTGATGTTTTTGGCCATGGCGGCATTTATTCTGATTTCCGAATGGCAGGTTATGTCATGGATGTCGCGCGGTAGCGGCGTTACACTGCAAACTGCGTTGTTTGGTGCATTCCCCGGAAATGTTTTTATTTCTTTTATTTCACCGTATTCGGTGGCGCAGGCGGATATGTCGACGCTTAAAACCGACATTTCCATGGCCAATGGATATTTTGGTCTGATTCCATGGTTGTTTGTTATTCCGGGCATATTTATCCGCAAAAGCCGCGAGGTTGCAGTGATTTTCTGGTTTGGCGTGATTTGTCTGCTGGCTGCAACAGGCGATCAGTTGCCCGTCAGAGCATTATTATACCGGTTTTTCCCATTGATGGATTTATTCCGTTTTCCATCGGCATTCAGATTGTTTTTTATTTTCGGAGCCATTTTGCTGGCCGCATTTGTAGCGCACCGCTATGCATTTCAGAAAAAAGAATTTCCGCGGGTGTTTAAAATGCTGTCTTTGTTGTTTTGTGTCGGAGCAATCGTTTGGGTAGTCGTTTTGCGAACCGGAAATTATCTGAATCTGAAAGCATTTATTAAAACAGGCTTGTTTCATTATTCAGCCGGTTTTGGCGTTGTGCAGCATCAGGCCATCGATTTGATTGTGGCTGCCGGACTCCTGTTGCTGTGTGTTCCTTTTATTTTCCGCAATTCAAAAGTGATTTCGGTTTTCCGTTTTATGGTTGTGCTGGCAACCGCTCAAATGATTTTTTCGGTATGGACCAACGCGCCTTATACAGCCATTTCCGAAGAGTTTCGTGTACGGGAGGTCAGTTGTTTTGTTCAACAATTTCCACAACAATTTCCACCCATGGAAAAGCGGTCTGTTCTGCAGAACGAGCAGCTGGCGCTTAAAGCAGGTCCATTCTGGCGCAATTTAAATTTATTGAACCGTCAGATTGCAGCCGATGGCTTTACTCCGTTTAAGGCAAAAGGTTTTGAAACACTTCAGGATTCTTTTCCACAGACTTTACAAATGCTTGCGAAAAACCAGCCGGCCTATTGCACACGCCATCTGATATCTGAAGAAAAATTCAGAAAAAGTTCAATAGCAACCCTTGATTCTTCAGTGGCCATATGTGCATTTGAAATCCCGGCATCGCTTCAACAGCAGGATACATCCGCGTTTTTGTATACAGTCACCAACACTGTTTTCAGGCCGCAGCAAATGAGTTTTAGTGTTCAGAACAATCAATCAGGTTTGTTTGTTTTGCAGCAAAACAGACATCCGGGCTGGCAGGCTACCGTAGATTGCGCCCCGGCTGAAATTCTTCCGGTGAATTTTACTGAAATGGCGTTAATGCTTCCTGCCGGACAACACCAGGTGTCTTTTGAATTTGTTCCATCTGATATCCGGATTGCATGGATGCTTTCGATGGCTGTTTTTGCGCTCCTGTTGCTGCTTTGGGTGGTACTGTTGTTCAGAAAAGGTTCACCATCATAAAAAAATCCGGCCCCGATAGGTGGTTTATTCGGCCGAAACTTGTATTTTCGTGCAGTTTTAATTCAGGCGATTATGAAACAAATCCTGTTGAACCGGTTTTTGCGCTATGTAGCATTGGATACTCAAAGCGATCCGGCAAGCGAAACGAATCCAAGCACCAATAAGCAACTGGTGCTGGCCAACATGCTGGCCAACGAACTCAAGGCTGTCGGACTCACCGATGTGTCGCTTGACCAGAACGGCTACGTCATGGCCTCGATTCCTTCGAACATTGACCGCGATATTCCGGCTGTGGGTTTTATAGCCCACATGGATACCTCGCCCGATATGCCCGGAAAAGATATTAAGCCCAGAATAGTTGAGGAATACGATGGTGGCCTTATTGAGCTCAATGCTGAAAAGGAAATTTTTCTGAATCCTGCTGATTATCCCGATTTGCTCCGTTACAAAGGACAGACGATTATCTGTACCGATGGAACTACCCTGCTGGGCGCCGATGACAAAGCCGGTATTGCTGAAATTATGACGGCTGTTGAATATCTCATGGAGCATCCGGTCATTAAACATGGCAAAATCTGTATCGCCTTTACGCCCGATGAAGAAATTGGCCGTGGGGTTGATTTTTTTGATGTGAAAAAATTCGGGGCCGACTTTGCATATACGCTCGATGGCAGCGGGCCCGGAGAGCTTGAATACGAGAATTTCAATGCTGCCGCAGCCACCATCCGTATTAAAGGAAACAACATACATCCTGGTTACGCCAAAGGCAAAATGCTCAATGCATCGCTGCTGGCCATGGAATTTATCGGCATGCTGCCGGTGAATGAACGTCCGGAATTTACCGAGAACTACGATGGCTTCTATCATCTGACCAATCTGTCATCGACGGTTGAAGAGGCTGAAATCAGCTATATCATCCGCGATCATGACCGCGCCATTTTCGAACACCGCAAAAAATTCCTGCAGGAGCTTGTTGATTATCTCAACAAAAAATACAAAAAGGATGTTTTTGTTCTCGAACTGAAAGACCAGTATTTCAACATGCGGGAAATGATTGAACCGGTTTTTCATGTGGTTGAAACTGCGATGCAGGCCATGAAGAATGTGGGTGTAACCCCCGATGTAAAACCCATTCGTGGCGGCACCGATGGCAGTCGTTTAAGCTATATGGGTCTTCCTTGCCCGAATTTGTTTGCCGGTGGTCATAACTTTCATGGAAAACATGAATTTGTTGCAGTCGAAACCATGGTGAAAGCCGTCGATACAATTCTCAATATCATCGCCATCGTTTCTTCGAAGGAAGCATAGGCCAGGAGCGCCACACAGCGGTTTATTCCCATGTAATCATTTCGTCCTGCCGGCGTTTTTTTCCGTCGTTTGCAAATATTTTGCACATAAACAAGTGTTAAATAGCAACATTCTGAGTTTCAGGTCGTAAAAACCTGCACTCAAAACTCACCGGATGAAACATCTTTGTTTGATTCTTTTGTTGTTGTGCTGGTTTCAGAATGTTGCCCAAACGCCACAGGAGGTGTTTGATAAGAGCCTGATCAGGTATAAGGCAAAAGATTATACCGGAGCCATTTCCGATTTCAGCGGTTTGTTGTTATCGAACCCGGGATTCGTTCAGGCTTACCGGTATCGGGGTCAAAGTTATATGGCATTGAATAAATATGACGAGGCTCTTGCAGATTTTACGCAGCTGATCCGTTCCGATTCAACGCAGTCACTGGCTTATTATCTGCGGGCAACTGCATTTCAGGGTCAGAATAATGCTACAGAAGCTTTGAAAGATCTTTCCAGAGCCGTATCGCTTAAACCGGATTATGTCGATGCGCTGATTCTGAGAGGAAAAATCAGAATAACCACAGGCGATTTCAAAGGTTCACTTGAAGATTTTAATAAAGTAGATGCCCTTGGCAAAAGTACAGCAGAAGTATATCACAGCAGGGCTGTTGCCAAACGCAACCTGAAGGATTTTGAAGGCGGTGTTGTTGATTGCGAAAAAGCCATCATGATGAACGAGGACGAACCTGAATATTATGCTGACCGCGCATTGGCTTATCAGGGTTTGAAAGAATATCAGAATGCTCTGGCCAATTTCACTTCGGCCATTAATAAAAAACCTGAAGAAGCCCGCTATTACTATTTCAGAGGTATATGCCGATTCGACATGAAAGACATGGAAGGATCGGTGAAGGATTTTGATTACGCGATTCAGTTGGATCCTTCGAATGCCGATTATTACAGCCGCCGCGGCATTTCAAAAATTCAGTATCGCGATAACAACGGAGCCCTGGCCGATTTTTCTTCAGCCATTCAATATGAGCCGGGAAAAGCCATGCACTACTTTTATCGTGGTGTGGTGAAATCGGCACTGAAACAAATCAATGAATCGATTGTTGATTATAACAAAGCCATTGAACTGGATTCAACCGTCATGCATTTTTATTATTACAGAGGTTTATCCTATCATGCAGCCGAAGATTTTGAATCGGCGGTGGCAGACTTTTCGAAAGCCATTGCCCGCGACAGCATGAATGCGCAGGCCTATGAACGAAGAGCCATTTCTGAAATCAAACTCGGACGTCTGGATGAGGCGTGTGCCGACCTGAAACATGCCGAACTACTGGGCAGTAAAGACGCCAAAGATCAGATTCAGCGATTGTGTACCGGGAATTAATAGTTGGAGTGTAAATACTTTACAAGAGTTAAAAACAATTAATTCAATAACTCTTCTGAATTTCGTTTTTTAATTCCTGCAGGCATTTCAGGCAAAGACAATCCGGAAATCTTTGGCTGATTTTTTCGCGCTCCACGCTTAGTTAACACAGATTCACCAGCGGGTCTGATTGTCGCAAATACGAATTCGTCCTCCTCTTCGATGAGGACAAATTCAAAGTGTACACACCGGTTTGAATAAAATGCGCAGCAGTTTATTCAAACCATCTGCGACCATCTGCTTTAATTGTTTACCTGCCCGACTGCCTGTTGCAGTTAAACTTGCAGGCGGGTCTGCGTAAATCTGCGTCCGCCGCGGCGGAATCTGTGGACAAAAAGATGGAACAACAGTGATGATTTCAATAAAACACTGTCCGCAGATTAAACAGATTATCACAGATTCACCAGCAGGTCATATTTTCACAGACCCGCCGTCAACTGTCACTGCCGTGACGTGATGGGCGGACAAGTTCGAATTCGTCCTCCTCGCCGCGGCGTAGGAATCTGTGGACGAAAAAGAAATAGGATCTTACAGACTTATACATTTTGAAATCTTTTGCTTTAACGTCTGATATATTATGATTTGTGGTTTTCAGAACGCACAAATGGGTATCCCGGAGGCCAGGTCAGGTAAATAGCCCATTAAATCACGATATTCAATAACTCTTCTGAATTTCGTTTTTTAATTCCTGCAGGCATTTCAGGCAAAGACAATCCGGAAATCTTTGGCTGATTTTTTCGCGCTCGGCAGCGGTGAGTTTTATTTTTGAACAATCGCACAGCGCAATATTTTCGTGATGACACAGAAAATCACGCTGGCAACGGGGGCATTGTTTTATTTTCGGAGTGTCCATCGAAACGTATGATTGAATGACCGTGTTTTGTTTTACAGGCTTCTGTCCAGATTAATATCATCGAGCGAGCATGGGTCTTCGATGGGTTCAATATGTGTGATCACATTTGCCGGCTGATCGAATAGACCACACATTTCTTTTTCAATTTTTTCGGCCAGATCATGTCCCTGCTGAACACTCCATGCGCCCGGAACCAGTACATGAACCGAAATAAATATGCGCTGTCCGGCCTGACGTGTAAGCAGCGAATGAAAATCGATGCCTTGTTTTTTATATTCGTCAATGACTTCTTCAATTTTCAGCATGTCTTCCAGATCAATGGCCACATCCATCAATCCGTGAGCCGACCGGCGGATCAGCATAAATCCGCTGATGACAATATTGAGCGCAACAGCAATGGCAATAATGGGATCCAGAATATTCCAGCCGGTAATTGTAACAATGATAATTCCCGCAATGACTCCCACCGAGGTCCACACATCGGTCATCAGATGTTTGCCATCGGCTTCAAGCACAATGGAGCGATGTTTTTGCCCGTTGCGGATCAGAACCAATGCCACCACCAGATTAATAACCGATGCTCCGGCCGAGACCAGTAAACCAGCCGAAACCTGCTCCAGTTCAATTGGATTTATTAACCGTGGAATTGCCGACCAGATAATACTTGCTGCTGCCAGAATAATCAGACCGCCTTCGATGGCACTACTGAAATATTCCGCTTTACCATGACCAAAAGCATGTTTTTCGTCAGCCGGCCTTTGCGCCACAGTGAGTGCCACCAGTGCAATAATGGCGGCCGCCAGATTAACCAAAGATTCCAATGCGTCGGATAACAGCCCTACTGATCCCGTTAGCAGATATGCCAGCGTTTTAAGTCCGATGGTAACAACGGCCGCTCCGATGGAAAGCCACATGAACTTTTTAAGCGATGTGCGTTTTTGCTTCATAACAAATAAAAACCAAAATTATTAAGAAACCAGGACTATCATTTTTATGCTTTCAAAAAGTTATTACCGTTTTTTAAACTTAGCGTGAAATAACAAAGGCTAAACAAAATTCTTAGTCAACAAAAGTAACCTTTATTCAACACAGCGCGTCTAAAAGAAAAAAATACTCATGAAAAAGTTTTTCTTTCTGTTTTTTGCATTGACATTATTTGCTTCTTCAAATGCACAAATAGTGATCAATTACGGCGACATGCCGGTTACAGGTACCTATGTAACACAGACAACAGACACAACGCCATCGGCAGGATTGCCCGTTTTTTCTGCTGGTTCAAATGTCAACTGGGATTTTTCCGCATTGAATAATCACTGGCCGAATGCATTCGGATTTCTCGATCCTTCAACAACACCATATCAAAGTTTTTTTCCGTCAGCAAACCTGTGTTATATGAGTGCCGACAGTATGTTCGGCTACATCTATGCCAACCCGTCGTATGTGGTTTTACAGGGAATGCGTGCTAAAATGGACACGATAGAAATCATCATGCAATATGATCCCGATGACACGCTGTTTGTTTTTCCTTACACGATGGGAACCACGTTTGAGAGCCATCCCTGTGGTGCTGTGAAACTATTTTACGGTGACTCCATCAACCTTGGAATGGGCAATGTGTATATCGACAGCATTCGTATGACGATGTGCTATGATAAAAGCACCGTTGTTGACGGATGGGGAAATGTAACCACGCCGTTGGGCACCTATCCGGCCTTGCGTTCAACACGCACCGAAATCGAAGAACAGGAAATTGCAGTGCATTATATGTCGATGTGGATTCCTGTCAGTACCAGTTCAGATACATCCCTTGTTATTGAATGGAGTATGAAGAACGCCGGAGTTCCCCTTATTACCATTACTGTCGATCCGGCCGATTCTTCCTACCAGACAGTTGACTG
>CAYSCE010000010.1:0-24289 GCA_964429475.1 uncultured Bacteroidaceae bacterium
ATGGTGATCGTTAGCACGAAAGTCGCTGCCAGACTAAGTAATACGATGATGATTTCCTTGGCCCAGATGGTTTCCCACTGACTCATACCATCAATAATATTTTGCTGCATTGTGCGGTAATTGAATTCATTAATCACCAATGTAATAATGATAACCGCCAGCAGCAATTTGAACCAGCCCGCCAGATAAGCCAGATTGTGCCAGATATTCGGAAAACTGAAAATGGAAAACTGCTGCAAAAGAGCCTGACCGGCCGATTGTTCGTTGTCAGGCGATTGGCTGATGATATAATCCATGGTGAACGATGACAGCACAAAAAGCAATACATATAATCCGAGCATGATCCAAAACACAGGACTATACAGGGTTTTATGAAGTTCAATTTTTAATAATCGTTTCATACTAATTGGTCATTTCGAGGAATTGTGTTTCAAGATTTTTTCGTCTGCCTGCCAGATGAGTAAGCGCAATGCCCTTTTCGAACAGATAGCGGTTCAGCTGATCGTTCGGAATTTCGGTATTAAAGCGAACAACATATTTGTCCAGCTCGCGCGTAATGTCAGTCACAGCGCTGTGATCGCGCAGGGCAACATACAATTCAGTCATATCAGACGCCTGCACTTCAATCAGATTACCTTCGGTAAGAATATCGCTCACGCGGCCCTGAATCAGCAATGCACCGTTTTTTATAATGGCCACATCGGTACAGATTTTCTCCACTTCATCCAGCATATGACTGGCCATGATGATGGTCATTCCGTCTGCTGCTGCGCGATGTATGAGTTCGCGGATTTCAAAAATTCCCTGCGGATCAAGTCCGTTGGTGGGTTCATCCAGAATCAGCACTTCTGGTTTTCCCAGCAAAGCTGCGGCAATCGACAGGCGCTGTTTCATACCGAGCGAAAAATATTTGAATTTGCTGTCTTTGCGATCGTATAAATTCACCAGATGCAGCACCCGCTCAATATCGCTGTAGGGCGCGCCTTTGATATCGGCCGATATCTTCAGATTCCGTTCAGCACTCAGATATCCGTAAAAATTCGGCGTCTCCAGAATGGAGCCGATGCGTTGACGGTGCTGTGGAGTCGGATCCTGATTAAACCATTTAAAAATGCCTGTGGTGGCCGGAATCACATCGAGCAGAATGCCCAATGTAGTTGTCTTGCCGCTGCCGTTGGGGCCAAGAATGCCATAAACACTGCCTTTCGGCACCTCGATGTTTAAGTCATTCACTGCTTTCAGCGCGCCGTATTGCTTGCTGAGTTTGAATGTCCGTAGTACTGATTCCATACTTTTGGGTTCAGATTATTTCAAAACAAATGTACATACTATTTGTACAGATTTATTTATTAATTTGCAGTGGATTTTATTCAGATGAAAAGTATTGCTTTTATTTTACTGATGATGTTTTGTGCTGTGAAAACGATCACTGCACAGCTTGCGGTGTTTGTGGCCGATTCATCGCAGGATTGGATGAAGTATGCGGCCAAAGAAGTGGCGGGTTACGAATGGCGCATTCAGGGACAAACGCTTCGTTTTGGCTCGGAGCCCATCAAAGCCGACATACACCTGAATGTGATCGACACTGTGTTTTTCCGCAGCCAGACACGCTTTAAATGGGATACAATTCTGTGTGTCATCGACGAGCCCAATACCTATTTGTTTCAGTACAACGAATGCTGTCCCTGTTTTAATGTGGTGCCCGCCGACTCAACATGGTTAAAACTTCAAATTTGTTTCAGACTCACCGGTAATGCAACTGGCTATAATCTGCTTGGAACCGTTGGTTTCAGCGGTCTGTGGGTTAATGAAGCTTCTTCCGACACATTGGTTGATGAATGTCGCAGCGCCATGAGTGCCAGCTGCTACGATGTTTCACTCAGCGAAATACGCACCTGCGAAGGCAATGATTGTCTGTCTTTGTTATGTATGCATAATAACGGCGACCACAATGTGAATGACGGATTAAGCTTTCAGATTATTTCCACAAAATTCAGATACCGGTTTATTCCGCTGAGCAACCGGCCTGTGTATATTTTTTACGATCCTGAACAGGATATAGTGCGCATCCGCCCGTAAAATCAGAAAATAAAATCAATCAGTTTTTGTACGTTGTGCTGATTTGAAAATCCGTTGCTGATTAAAATCTTCTGTCGCTGCTCGAGAACTGTTGGTGAAATTTCCATGTTGCCCAGTTTTTTAATCATGGCTTTCATATCGGCCGGACTATCGGCAATATGGCATAAACCCTCAATTCCCGTGTTTTCAACCATGGGGGTATTCACCAGTAAGTGACGTCCTTCGTGCAACGCCAGCAAAAGTTTTAATTTAATGCCGGTGGCCTGAAAGGTTGGTAAA
This sequence comes from uncultured Bacteroidaceae bacterium, assembly GCA_964429475.1. Lineage (GTDB taxonomy): Bacteria > Bacteroidota > Bacteroidia > Bacteroidales > DTU049 > GWF2-43-63. The sequence continues at coordinate 2,359 of CAYSCE010000010.1, forward strand.
ATATTGATCTGCGCATCGGCCACCAGACGCGAGAAATCGTCGGGACCCAGATTATCTTTCAATTCAATATGACTGAATTTTTTCACCATGGCACGAAGCTCTTTACTGGGTTTATTGCCGGCAATGACCAGCGGATAATCCAGATCATTGAACACTTCATTTACCAGATACAGCGCTGCGCGGTTGTTTTCGCTCACATCAAGACTGCCGTGATACAAGGCAAATGAGCCCAAACCATGCTGCACCCGAATGGTTTCGGATGGATGAAAAGCGCTCACCGTGCAGATTTTCGGATTGATGCCGTTAAAATGCAATTCATCATTTTTCGAAATGGTGAGAATACCGGTTGCGTGCGACAATTTTTTTTCGAAGCGTTTCAGTTTCCGTGATTCACTTTGAAAATACAATACCTTCAACGGATCGGATTCGGCCTGTGCAAGCCCGTTGTAATATTCGTGTTCGATATTGTGGGTTCGTACAAAACGTTTTTTAAATGCCAGCGACGGATGATCGAGATACAGACAGGTGTGAATGCCTTCGAACAAAACCGGATGCTCATCGGCGGCCAGACGCTGCACCAGTTCTTCGGAAGAGCGCGACACCACTATAAATGGCTTCGATGATAAAATGTTTGCCTTGTTGTTGTTGCGCGGATAATAAAAAACTTTATCACACAACTTACTCAGCACAGGTTCGCGCTTGCGGCCGCCATACTGAAAATTATGCAGAATAATTTTTACTCCTGCACGATGCAAGGCTTCCAGCTTGTAATACACATCAATGGCGCCGCCGTAATTGGCCGGATATGGAATATCGAAAGAAACGATATGCAGAGTTTTATCCGAGATATTCGCGTAATTTTTCATTCAGTTCTTTGGATTCATTTTCCCAGCACAGGATCTCAGATACTTTCGACGCATTTTTCTTCCATTCGTTTAAACGGGCTTCGTCCGAAATCATCATTTTTATCGTGGATGCCAGAACAGAAGGCTCTGTATTTTGTGTCACAGTGCCGACTTTGTACGTATTGACAATATTGGCGACTTCAACCAGGTCGCTGCACATGACCGCAATACCAGCCTGGATATAATCGAAAATTTTATTGGGCAGGCTGTAGCGGTAATTGATATTTGTATTCTTATCAAGCGTAAGTCCTATGTCGGCAGCCAGCGTGTATTGCATCAGATCTTCGCGTTTCATGGGTGGCAGCATGATGACTTTGTCGGAAACTTGTTCTTCCACAATCATTTTCTGAAGTACAGGTATCACGTCTCCGCCGCCAATGATGAGCAATACAGCGCCTTCGACTTCTTTCATGGCCAGTACCATTTCTTCAACGCCGCGGTGGATATTGATGCCACGCCCCTGTATGAGCAGGATTTTTTTATCAGCCGGAAGGCCAAGTCCGGTGCGGGTTTTTGTTGTTGTGAAATGATTCCGGAGCGGCACATTGCGCACCACCAGTACCGGAATTTTGTATTCGTTCCGAAACAATTCAGCAATCGACTCATTTACCGTAATCATAAACGGAAGCTTCGGAACAATGCGGCGTTCGATGCGTTTCCAGAATCGTTGCACCCGGGGTCTGTTCTCGAGTTCGGGCACGCCGGTAAAATATTCATGACTATCGAAAATCAGTTTTTTCCCTTTCAGCTTCGAGGCCAGCCGGCAGGCCCACAAGGTATCGAGATCGTTTGCCCACAGCGCATCGAAGCGCGAAAACATCAATCGCAAAAACAGCCGGATATTGAAAAATGCATAAAATGCGGGGCCTTTACGGAACAGCAGATTCATGCGGATACAGCGATAGGGGCGGGCAGGCATGGGCAGACTGTCGGGCAGGCGTCGCCCGACGAGCGTTACCTGATAGCCCATATCGTGCATCAGCAAACAAGACCGATGCACACGCTGGTCGGTAACCAGATCGTTTATGACTGCAGAAATCACTTTCATTACCGGACAAAATTAGCCAAAATATTTCAGGGGATTTACTGAATCAAAGACGCATCAGAAATTATCCTAAATAATCGGGCAATATTGTATAAAATATTACCAATAATCCAATTATATCTATATTATTGCGTGAATTAACAATAAAATATTGCTATTAGGCGGAATATTCCTTAAATTAAACGAATCATTAATATTCATCATCATGAAAAAGCAAGTAACGTGGGTTCTTGCTATCTGTTTAACCATCTTTGCGATAGCAATCCCTGGCACAGCAGATGCCTGGGGTCCGGATGTGGTTGTTAACCCCGAGCCGGGCCGCTATTATTCTGCTTCAAAGGTCTCAGTTTCCTACGATGGTACCATTTATTATGGACGTCTGTATTCTACAATCAGCGCCGATGGACCGATGCAGGTTCTCGAAATTCTGAAATCGGTTAACAACGGCTTTACCTTTACCAACTGCCTGTCATTTACATTGTCCGGCTCCGAGCATTTTACTTCATTCGATTTATTAGCTGCCGGGACCGAAGAATCGAATTTTGCCTTGTTTATTTCCCGTACAACAGTAAACGAATCAATGTCCTCTTCTGCCATTTTACTATCACGACATACGGTCAGTGGTGGTTCATTGCTTCTGGTTAATGAATCCTACGCTTCTGCTCACGGGTGGGGCAGCGTTAGCCTGACATCGGATTATCGTAAAAAAAATTATGCAGCGGATCCATATTCATTATCAATGGCTGCTGTAAAAAACGATGTACTCATCGATTCGGTGATCGCTTGGACCGATGAAGTTGGCGGATATGGTCTGAACCGCGTTTCGCTGTTTGGTGCTGCGTCCGATATACGTAATGTCAGCGCTGCCATTGGGTCAGTTACCGCCGAAACCAGTGTTTATGGCCGTTTAGGTATTGTTTGGGATTATTATCAATTGCCAACCGATGAATATGGTGGTATGAATGTAATGTTTCTCTACCCGAATACCGGTGCCTTTCCTTATTATACCGGACCATATAATGTTGGCTTTGGAAGCGATGTGTACAGAAATCCCAGTATGGCCCTTTCGCAGAAAACAACCAACGGTACCGGCTTCGGTGAAGGCGACATGCGTACTGTTATTCTTGCCGAACATAGCTCCGGAGCTATTTATGGCTATGTGTGCGACAGCATTGTACATGCAATTCCAAATCCTTCCAAATATGAATTTGTACTGGCCAGCGATTTTACCATCAATAAAAACCCCTATGTGATTTATGACCCGATTAATGAACATTTTGCCATGACTTATTTTAATGCATCCGACAACTGGATTCCATATAAATACAAAGAAGTGGGTGCTCCGGGATATTCAAATGCATTGGTGATGGCAGAAACTGTGCGCGATGCCGATACATATTGCGATTATCCCGTGTCGCCGCGCATCGATATAAATGCAAAGAAAAAGAAAGCTGTTATGGTGTGGAGCGACAACGGACAAAGTATGTTCGATGCCGAAAACTCTACTATTGGTTACGAAGAATTTGCCACAAATCAGTCCTCTCCGGTAACTGTATTTCCGAATCCTGCTTCCGAAAAAGTGATGGTGAATTATCAGATTGCTACAGCTCAGTTGGTGACTATTTCAATGATTGATATACATGGAAAAATTGTAAAAAGCAAAGTGTTTGAAGCTGATTCAGGAGATATGTCAGTTACGCTTGCTACAAATGAATTGCCCCCCGGTGAATATATAATTATGATTGAAGGAGCTGATTTTGTGGTTTCGAAAAACCTGCTCATCGCAGAATAGTTTTCGACTTTTTGTTGAACCGGTCGCATGGAGCAGGATGCGGCCGGTTTTTTTGCGTTTTCTGTTTTTGAAGTGCTGAAATCAATTTTAGTTTTCAATGATTCGTGCAAAGTTTTTCAATATGAGAACACGGATTTACACGGATCTGACGGATTATCACAGGCCCGCCCTGTCTGCAACAGGCAGGCTGCAGTCGGGCAGGTAAAACAATATTCGTGATAGTCACGTAATGCAAAAGCCGGAATTCAATGCAGCTGAATGAATTTGCAAGCGAGCTTGCAGAATTCAAGCAGCTGCATTGAATCAACACAACGAAGTTGCGTTGCTGGTTGCGGCTTTTGCCTTTACCGCTCAAAAATCCGTGTGTATCCGTTTAATCAGCGTTTAATCCGTGTTCAAAAATGGAGTGGCACCTCAAATAATGATTTTGCCGGTTTTTTTATGCGTCCGAAAATCTATACTTTTGTCTGGTAAAATGAATATCAATGACCGACATCAGACCAATACAGCAGCACGCATTTCATATTCGCACCAATATTATCCGCATGCTTTCAGCTGCCGGAAGCGGCCACCTGGGCGGATCGCTGGGACTGGCCGATGTTTTTTCTGTTTTATATTTTCATACCATGAAGCACCGGCCTCAACAACCTGATTGGGCCGAACGCGACCGGCTGATTCTCAGCATTGGCCATGTAGCGCCGGTCTTGTATGCAACTTTGGCCGAAGCCGGTTATTTTCCAGAAGAAGAATTATTATCGCTGCGCAAGCTTGGAAGCCGTCTGCAGGGCCATCCGGGGCGCGACCACGGATTGCCTGGAATAGAATTGTCGGCCGGATCGCTTGGGCAGGGGCTGGGTGTGGCCGTTGGAACCGCGCTCGCATTGCGGCAGCAGAAAATATCGTCGCGGGTATTCTGTATGCTGGGTGATGGCGAGTTGCAGGAAGGCAGTGTGTGGGAAGCGGCCATGAGTGCGGCGCATTATAAACTCACCAACCTGATGGCCATTGTCGATCGCAACGGAGTTCAGATTGACGGCCCGACCGAGAAAGTTATGTCGCTCGAACCGCTGAAACAAAAATGGGAATCGTATGGCTGGCATGCTATTGAAACCGATGGCCACGATGTGGAAGATCTGATTGAAGCCTTTGCGCAACCGCATCTGCAAAAGCCTACGGTCATTCTGGCGCAAACCATGATGGGCAGGGGAGTACCCGACATTGAAAACGATTACCGCTGGCACGGCAAAGCCCCCGATGCAGAGCAGGCAAAACGGTTTATTGAAACACTGCGATAGGCATAGGGCATGCGGCATGAGGCATGCGGCTCAACGCACAACGCATGATGCTTCTGGTAGCTACGCTCTCACACTCATTCGCGCTCTGTATTTGGCTTGCAGCAGGCGGCTCAACGCATAACGCATGATGCTTCTGGTAGCTACGCTCTCACACTCATTCTCGCTCTGTATTTGGCTTGCGGCATGCGGCATAGGGCTCAACGCGCAGGGCTCAACGCACAACGCCTGACGCCTGACGCCTAATGCCTATCGCCTAACGCCTGATGCCTATCGCCTGATGCCTATCGCATAAAGCTTTGCGAGTGAAAAGTTCTTAAAGTTAAAAGGTTACGTTTTGAATAAAATGAATTTCCCGTTAACCGATAACCATTAACCGATAACCATTAACCGTTAACCATTAACCAGCTCGCCGATCACCGCTTAGAATAGACTTGCTGACCGCTGAAAGCTGACTGCTATTACTTCATTCTCGTTCTGGTAAACATGCCGGCTTCGATGCTGTATTTCTTTTTGCCACTGACTGCGATGCTGAATCCGCCATTAAAATCGGTGACTGAATCGTAGATAGTTGGAACAACCACGACACCTTCTTTATCAATAAAGCCCCATTTATTGTTGAGCTGTACAGCGGCGTAGCCTTCTTTAAAATTTTCAACAGCCTGATATTTCGGTACAACTACTTCGGTTCCGCTAATATTGCAAAAGCCCCACAGATTGTTCGTTTGCACGGCAGCCATTTCTTCAACCAGGCTGTTTACAAATGAATATTTGGGTTCAATAACAGTATTTCCATATTTGTCAATAATACCCCAGTTGCCATCAACACTGGCTTTTGCATAGCCATCGCGGAAAATGCCGATTTCATCAAATTTAAAAGGAAGCACCACGGTATTATCGAAACCGATACCGCCCAGTTTTCCGTTCAGTCGTGCCCACGCAGTCTGATGTTCATTGAATTCGCCGATAAAATCATAGATCACAGGAATGTTTACCGTTCCGTCCATTTGAATGACGCCGGTTTTGCCGTTGCTGACAACCTGATAGCCGATGGGGTTGTAATTATAAGATTCTTCGTAGGTACTGTATAAGGGCGTAAACGAATCGTACATAAACGGAACAACAGCATTCCCTTTCACATCGATGGTGCCCGATTTTCCATTTTTTGTACACCAGGTCTGTGGTGCTGAAAATGATTCTGCATATTCATATTCAGGCGGAATCACTTGTTGTCCGGTGTTGTCAATAAATCCATATTTTCCATCCATACCTACCAATGCAAGACCAAAATAAAAATCATTCATTTCATCATAGATCCAATCCTTTTCCTGTCCGTTGCGATCGATAAGTCCATATTTTTCATCGCGTTTAAAGTAAGTGATGTCTCCGCTCAGATAGCCTAAAAAGGAGTATTTGACAGGTATTACTTCTTTGCCGTTCATATCAAGATATCCGTACAGATCATTTTTGCTGACGCGCACCAGACCGCGGATAAAATAATCGAAAGTGTCGTATTTACCGAATTCAACAATGGTTTCGCCTTTGGCGTTGATGAGGCCGCTTTGTTCATCTTTTTCAGCAATGGCCACCTGCTGATAATATGTGCCGATACTCGAAAATTCCATGGGCAAAATTTCTTTGCCATTCTGGTCAATCAACCCTTGAAAACCATCCTTCTCAATCCGGTACAGACTGTTTCCGAGATAAGTAATATTATCCATGTCTTTTTCGCTCAGCAATTTTCCATTGCGGTCGAACAACGAATACAAAGTTGATTCGTCCTGCCACGTATAAGCAATAATGGTTTGTTTTTCGGGGAAAATAACTTCGTAATATTCAACCGGTACAATTTCTTTTCCGTTCTGATCAATTACACCCCAGTGCAGGCCATCGCTTACGGCAGCCAGGCCATTGCTGAAAAGAGAATAGTTTTGATAAATAATATTCGTAATCAGTTTTCCTGACAGATCGATAAAACCTGATTTTTCATTCAGGTAAACTGCGGCCCGGTCATCGGTAAATTCTGTCATGCCATCGTATTCCGGCTTCAGAATAAATTTCCCGGTCCGGTCTATCAGGCCCCAAAGTCCGCTTGCATCTTCAACCGGGCAAACGCCTTTGAAGAAATACTTAGTATATTCAAATGTGCAGGGAATTACTTCAGTGCCTGTCGTATTTACAAATCCGTATTTTTTATCTTTCAAAACGCGGATCAGTCCATCATAGTAATAGTCAATATCGTCATAAACAGCCTGCGTGACTTTTTTGCCGTTCCGGTGAATGATGCCGAATTTTCCTTTCTCGCCATACATCAGCAGGTCTTTTCCCAAAACCGACAAATAGCTGTATTCAAAAGGAATGACCACATTACCTTTCAAATCAATACAACCGTATTTTTCTTCTTTCTGGCCGGCCAGCAAACCGTTTTTTACCGTTTGATCAGTATTGAAATCAAGATTCATAAATGTTTTTCCGGTCATATCAATCAGCATGTTTTTTTCGCCCGATTGTACTACGGCATATCCTTCGCTGAAATCGCCGGCATAATCATATGTGGCTGCAATAACTTCATCATAATTGGCATCCTGATAGCCATATAAGCCGGTTTCGAAATTCGGAAAAGATATTAATGTGTCTTTCTGTGCCAAACAATTGCTGCCGGTGAATATCATCAGCAATAATAATACAGTCGAACCAATGCCAGTTTTCATAGACAATTTTTCTTCAAAAATACGCAAATTTCATGTTGCAAAATCAGAATACAATATATTGGCATTTCAATTTCTGTATTTTTTTTGTACGAAAATTCCACCGCTGATCCTGAATGGCTCTGGATTCAAAAACAAATTGATGCTGCTCCTGCGGGTCAATTTCGAACAAGTTCGATCGTGTCTTGGGGCGTGTAATTTCGTTTATTTGATTTTACTCATTTTCAATTTCTGATGCATCAGAAATATCAAATTCGTAAAATGGCTTCAGGATTAGCTCCGCAATTACTTCACTTCGTTGCGCAATTGCTCCGCTGATCCTGAATGGCTCCGAATTCCGAGACAAATCCGGGTTTCTTACAGAAACCAAAAATTTTACCCCGAATCCCAATCTGAGCAAGCTCATTGGTATTCGGGGTAAAATTTTCTCCTTGCGGATTTGTCTCTTGGTGACCCCGTCAGGATTCAAACCTGAAACCTTCTGATCCGTAGTCATAATTAAACACTTATGCAATGTTTATAGATTATTTACTGAATAGTGCATAGACAAAAGGTTTGACAAAGATAACATTTTTATTGAATTGTTGTTTTTTATGGTTTATTTCGTATATTTGCTGTGCAAATTGCTGTGCAAATGGAAACGAAACAAGCTACTGTAGGAATAACACTTGACACCCGAAAAATGAAAGCCGATGGAACTTACCCGGTCAAACTTCGTGTCATTTACGGAAGGCAGTATAATCGAATGCATGCAACAAAGTATTCACTGACTGAAGATGAATATAAGAAGCTACCGACCTCCACAGGGAAAAAACTGATGGAAATTCGGAATAATCTGTCAGCACTCGAAACGTATGCACGTGACATAATAAAACAGCTTCCTGAATTTTCGTTTGAAGCGTTTAAATATAAGTTGAAGGGTAAGGTAACCGGATCGAGTGACCCGCAAGACGTTTACGGCGCCTTTGAAGATTACATCAAAGAAATGCAGCAACAAAACCGCGTTGGAAATGCGATTGCCTACGGTTGCGCGCTCAAATCGCTGCAAAAGTTTAGGCCGAAGCTGACATTTAAACAGGTTACTGTGAAGCTATTGACCGACTATCAAACAACGATGGTAGAGCAGGGCAACAGTCTTACTACAGTCGGCATTTACTTACGTTGCCTTCGGGCGTTGGTGAATAATGCAAAGTATAAAGGCATAATTTCAGCCGAAACATACCCTTTCAGAGTGAGAAAAAACGATAACAAGTTTGTTATTGCTGCACCCAAAGGCCGGAAAAAAGCACTTGAAAAGTCCGATATTAAAAAGATTTTCGATTACATACCGACCAGCGATAACGAAGCAATGTACCGGGACTTGTGGATCTTTTCTTACCTGTGCAATGGTGCGAACATGAAAGATATTTGCCTGTTGAAATACCAAAATATTGATGGTGACACTATCACTTTTTACAGAGAAAAGACAAAACGAACATTGTCCGATCCGATTAATATTGAAGCGACATATCAGCAACGTATGAAAGATATTGTCGCGAAGTGGGGCAATGTGACGAAGGCGCCGGCCGCTTATTTGTTTCCGATACTACAGCCAGCCGATAACGAAAAGCGAATAAAAGAGCGTGTTGCGCAAGTTGTGAAGATGGTCAATAAGTACATGAAACAAATTGCAGAGGCCACCGGAATAGAAGCAAACGTCACTACATACACCGCGCGCCACAGCTTCGCCACAGTCCTTAATCGCGAAGGCGAACCACTATCGCACATTCAGGAAATGTTAGGCCATAGTGAAATTAATACTACACAAAACTATTTGGCTTCAATTAGCGACGTAGAAAGGAAAAAAACAGCCAGCAAACTAACTGATTTTTAATTATGAAACAGATTGAAGCATTTGACATTCTTACGAATAGCATACGTAAATACCTGCACGAAGCGCAGGCGAACGGGAGCCGAAACAGACTTTTGCAAATAATTTCGCCATGCGACCCCCTGAATTTACAGCCACTTATTTCGGAATTTGACCAACTGCAAAACAGCACACCCCGACTTGAAAAGCTATTTGAGCGTACAACTGAAATACTTGATACGTGGAACACTTTTGTTCAGTTGCCTAAAGATGGTGAAAGTCTTTGTTATCGGATTGATGAAAGTTGCAAAATTTGGCTCAAAAGCGCAGGCATAGACCCGGAACAATGGAGCGAAGGGAGTGACTATCTAATTTATACATGGGACAGCACAGCGCACATAATAAACGAAGTCAATGGCTATTTGAGGCGAAAGATTAGACCCGGAGCCGTTCCACAAGCTAAAGAAAATAAGCTGATTAATAACATTAGCAGTTACATTGAACGCGCCATAAAGGCAACAATACAAACCTTTACTGAAACATTTAGCTACAGGCCAGACGAAACCGCCCTACGTTTGTTTTTAAAGCAGGAAATTAAGTACCTGAAAGCACAGGAAATTGATTTTAAAAACAAGTGTGAAACAGACCAATGCGAAGCCGCAAGACGTAAAATTCAGGAATATTTCAACAATTGCAACGATCAAATGCAGCGTATTGAATTAGATATAAACGCCTGTGTAACTAATTCGAAGCCGCAAAACATGGTGAATGATTACGCGGTTGCTTGCTTGTATTCATTGTTCCATAAGGACTTATTAAACGAAGGTAAGGACAGCACAAAGGCCAGCAACACAATAAAAAGTAAAGCCGGCAAACTTACACAACCTCAAATAGCACTAATATACTATTTTAATGATGAAATAATTAGCCCGGACAATGCGGACGCGATAGCGACTAATTATGGTTTTACTTCAAAAGAAAGTGGTCATAAAATTTACCAAGCCTTTACTTATTGGTCAAAAAATTCTAACCGTCATGCAGTAAACGATATTTCACGAAATATACTTAGTAACAAAATAACGAAGTTTGAAAGCATTGAACCATACATTAAAGGCGAAGAAAATAAAAGAAAGTTACTTGCTGAAATTCAGACACTTAGGGCTGCATTAGACCCTGACTGATAAAAATAGTAACCAGTTATAACCGGTTGTAACCTATAAGCAAGTGAAAATATTTGTGGGAACTTAAAATTTCTACAAATGAATAATCCTTTCGAAATTATCAGCAACCGATTAAGTAACATTGAAAGTTTGTTACTTGACATTAAGCACGCGCCGCAAACAACCGACACCGCGCCGCAAGACGAATTACTAACCATTGACAAAGCAGCCGATTTCCTTTCGTTATCTGTGCCGACTTTGTACGCTAAGACCAGCACGAAGGCAATACCATTTATGAAGCGTGGGAAACGCTTGTATTTTTCGCGTACTGAATTGATGGAATACCTGAAGGCCGGCCGATCAAAGACCCGCGCGGAGCAAATTGCCGAAGCAGGCCAGCACCTGAAAATGAAAGGGGGCGCACATGAATAAGATGCACACCCCCTACAAAGAGCAGCACAAAGATACGAAATTCAATAGCCAGCTACAAACCATATTTCACTATTTGAAAGAACACGTGGCAACGGCTTCGATGGTATCTGATGCAACAGCGATTCCACAAAAGAACATTTGCCGTTACAAACGCGATCTAGAACAGGCCGGCCTCTTGTGGGAAATTGAAAAAAAAGATTGTCAGCTGACAGGATTCAAAGCATGGTACCTGACTACAGATGAAACGAAGGCGCCAAAGTCGGCACAACTTAAACTGTTCTAATATGGAAACGACCACAAGAGCAGCTATACAAGTGTTGAAAGGCCTACACTTAGAAGATAACCGGCTTCGATTTCCGAACTTCCCGGAATACGCGCGTGTTTGTCCGAAATACAGCGATAAAACAGCAAACGGCCTAACAAAGTGTATTATTGATTTCATCAAATTGAACAAAGGCCAGGCCGAGCGGATCAATTGCACCGGGCGCACCATACGCACCGGATCCGGTCAAAAGTACATACCAACCAGCGGGCAACGTGGAACAGCCGACATATCAGCAACCATACGCGGCCGAAGTGTCAAAATTGAAGTGAAGATAGGACGCGACAGGCAAAGCGAATATCAGAAACAGTATCAGAGCGAAGTGGAGGCCAGCGGAGGCATTTACTACATTGCTAAAGACTTCGGTACGTTTTACTCATGGTACGTTCAAACCTTTGTGGAGGTGCCGATATGAGTAAATACACATACTTACAATTTCCGATTTATCTGCTTCAGGAAATTCACAGCGACCAGCACAAGGCCTTTGATAAGATGTTTGATTGTGGCATTTACCGGCGCGCGGCACACCTTTCAAAGGAACCCAAAGACGTAGCAAGGCAACTAATTTACGATTACTACATGGACAAATTGCATTATTCACTTGTTCAAACTATTGAACATTATGCGGAGGCAGGGAACATTGATTTAGACCCGGATTACAAAGGCTTTACTGGCATTGATGGAACCTTTGACCCTGAAGATGAAATACAACAGCTGATTGAAATATTCACCACTGACCCGGATTTTTATTCTGAAGCATTTGAACATTTAAAACTGCATACGATTGAACTTGCGGCAAAGAGCAAAGGAATATCAAACATAAGACCCGAAGCGGTTTTATCAAATGGTTTGAAAATTGACAGCAAGGGCACCGGCAAACCTTATTCAATGGTCACAACTTCAGTAATTTTCGATTACTATAAAAACGAAAAGAGCGAATTTGATTTAATGCAGTTTGCAGCACACGCGGCACTTGTTTCGATTATTGGCGAAAAGCCCTATTGTAAAACCAATAAGGAAATGATTTTGGCGCGTATGTTTGGTTATGCAAGTCCGAACGCAGTCCCGGATCCGGTACCTTACTACATTGCACCGCTGTATAAAAAATATCAAAATCGGTATCACATGGACAAACTATTGAACAAGCTAAAATCTGATTGGTATTGGTTGTTTTACGCTTACCATACGCGCGGATTACACATCGCAAGGTATCAGAGTGACTTCGATTACAATACGTCCTTAAAACGCCTTATATTGATTGTTGAAAGCAACAAAGAGAAACGCAGATTGAATGAAATTAAATTGAATACAAATGAAATACGAAAGCAAGTTATTCAGGAACTTCAGAGCAAGGCCAGCAGGTAATATTGTCGCGTGGTCAATAGTGTTTTTATCTGTTGTGCTATTAATACAAACCTGTAGTGTCAAGATTTACCCTTCAGCAACACAACAGCAACGCAACAGCAAGACTTCAGCAAAACTACAGCATCTTAAATAAAGTATTTTAAAAATGTATTCTAAAAAATGTACTTAAAAGAATGTATTTTAAACATGAGTGCACTATCGTACACACTCACAAAATTCATTTTTCAATGCAACCTTGTTATTTAGAATTAGTCTAAAGTAGATAAAAGTAGAGCAATGGCACAAGGATATAAAACAGGCGGTCGCGAAGCCGGCACACCAAACAAAGCCACCAGCCAGATGAGAGAGGCGATTACAAAGGCATTAACCTTTATAGATGGTGACCCGATGCAATTTCAAAGTGACATTGAAGCGCTAACGCCTTCGGAGCGTTTGAAGTTTTACATATCATTGTTGGAATATGTGCAGCCGAAATTGGCGCGTACTGATCTTTCATCACAAGGAAAAGCAATATCGAATTTCGATGTACCTTTTTACGTAGAAATTATATCCGGTAAAGATGCAAACAATAAATAAAGAAAAGCACGGCGGCCGAAAGGCAGGCACCCCGAACGTAATAACGAGCGAAATGCGTTCAATATTAAAGCAGTTAATCGCTAATGAATTGGAGCGGTTGCCTGCGACACTTGAAAGCATGGAACCTGAAAAGCGTATTGACGTTATTCTGAAGCTGATCCCTTACGTTTTACCGAAAGTGGAGCCGGTGCCGATGGGACACAGTGAGCCGTGGCATTAAATAAGATGAAACAGCTTATGATTTCAATATTGTTTGTACTGATAGCATTGTAGAATATTAGTGGTTTTAGTGAGCCAGCACCATAATTTATACAACTTTATATCGAAAATTTCAGCTATTGAAAATAGAGCAGGCCGCAAAACCCATTTTACTCAAAAAATAATAACTTCGCACTTCAGGTAAGGAACCCTAAAAACACCCTTCGGCCGGTCATTGCTGTGCAAATTGCTGTGCAAATAAAAACGGGCTTCAAAGAAAAAACCTCTGAAACCCGCACTGTATTTAGTGACCCCGATAGGATTCAAACCTATAACCTTCTGATCCGTAGTCAGATACTCTATTCAGTTGAGCTACGGGGCCTGATTGAGAGTGCAAAAGTAATAAAAAATTTCTTTTACACAACAATTTTCTATTTTTCTGTAATGATTGTCACTTTTTGTGTACCCAGAACTTGGCCGCTATTCTCCATACGGAAATAGTAATTTCCATTCGCAAAGTCGCTCACATCCACCGTTAGCTGATTTCCGCCAACAGCAATTGTTCTGATTAAACTGCCGCCGGAATTGAAAATGCGCAGCAAATCGGCCTTTGCGTTATTTTGTATTTCAATGGTTACCAGCTTCGAGGCGGGGTTGGGATATATGTTGCATATGAATTGTTCGTTTTCTTCCAGCGCATCCCAGTTGTACATGTGACTTTCCCAGATGCCGCGGCCGTAGGTGGCTGCACGGATCCGCTGAACATTGGATACAATCTCAAGTTCACTCACAATCACTTTCGGCAGATTGTTGTCAAAGGATTCCCACGCGGCCATGGTGGTGTCGCGGTAAAAAATTCCGGTCTCGGTACCGACATACAATCCATCGGGTGAATTGGGATCTTCAATAATGCAATTCAGTCCAACACCGCTCAGGGCGCCGGTTATCGATGTCCAGCTGAGACCGCCGTCGACGCTGCGCAACACCTGATCGCCACCCGCGGCCGATAAAGCCACCCAGAGTTTGTTAACATCTTCGGCACTGACTGCGATTCCTGTAATATAATAACCCGACATGGGACGCACAGCACTCCAGGAGCTGCCTCCGTTGTGTGTGATATACAGAGAGTCGTTGTTTGAGAAATAGACGGTAAGCGGGTTTGACGGTGCAACAGCAATTTCATCAATCCTACTGCCCTGTAAACGTCCCTGGGTAAGATCGGTCCAGTTATCGCCGCCATCGTTGCTTTTCCATAAATCTTCGAGGCCCATCCAGATCACCGAAGGATTTGCCGGACTCATGGCAATGGGGGTCAGCCATGCGCCATCCTGTCCGGTGGTGTTGATATAATCGAAATTTTCGCCACCGTCGTAGGTGCGCAGAATACCACCACTCTGGTACGAGCAGTAAAAAATATCATCATCGGTTGGGTGGGTGAGCGCTTCAAATCCATCGGCGCCAAAAACATGTGTCCAGGTTCCATTCAGGAATTTATTGCTTCCATTGTCCTGTGCGCCTGCAACCATCAACTGCGGATTGGATTGGGAATTTGAAAAAGCGTAAAACTGCGTAATTTCGAGCCCCGGCGACAAATCGGTCCAGGTATCGCCATAATCATCGCTGACAAAAACACCTCCGTCACTGCCGCAGTAGAAGCGGTTTCCATAAAAACCCAGATAATGAATATCGGCATGTGTGTACTGATAATACGGATCGACAAACCAGTTGGTAACAGGATTCCAGTTGGCACCACCATCGGTGCTTTTCCAGATGTTGATTCCACCTGTAAAAACAGTATTGGCATCGAGCGGCGATACAGCTATGGCCAGATCGTACCAGGCCTGTCCGGCATCGTCGGTATAGGCCGAAGAATCAACAGAATATCCAAGAATATTGGGTTCAGTGGACATGAGCGTAAACGAAGTGCCACTGTTGGTTGATTTGTATAAACCACCAAACGTATTATCATTGTCTGAAGCCAGCACATAAACATAATTGGAATTGGCCGGACTCACACCGATTTCGAGTCTGCCTGTGTTGTACGGCAGTGTAGTATTTTCGGTAAAAGTAAGTCCGCCATCGGTGCTTTTCAGGAACATGGCGCCGCCACCGTAAATGGTGGTGGTATCGCCCGGCTTGTAGTACAAACAACGGATGTCGTCGTTGTTGCCGTTATAAACCAACGACCACGAGGTGCCGGCATTTTTCGAGCGATAAATCCGTTCAGGGGTGCAGGCAAACATGACAGACGGATTCAGTGGATTGATCAGAATTTTATTGATGTTGTTGTAATTCAGTCCGTAATTGAGCCCGCCATTTTCCCATGTATTACCGCCATCGCAGCTTTTCTGAATACCGAAAGCTTCAGTATCGTTTGCATCCTTATCGCCGGTGCCAACAAAAAGTGTATCGGGATATTGCGGATGAATGGCAATGCACGAAGTTCCAAGTCGTGTCATCTGATCAAACAAGGTGTTCCAGGTATTACCGCCATCGGTGCTTTTCCAGATACCGCCACTGGGACTGGCAATATAAATAATGTCGGGATTGGTCGGATGCTGGGCCACAAAATTCACGCGGCCATTGCCGGGGTTGTAGCCACTATAGCCAAGCTGCCACGATGAAATGCCCAGTGGAATCCAGTTGGCAGCGACCGTCGTCTGGCGGTATTGCTTCGCTTCAGCTACGGCGGCATCATAAGCTTCAAAATAGCGGATAGCTGCTTTCACTTTTCCATCCGGAAAGCAATGCGACTGGTTAAGGTATTCCCAGCGTTTAAACTGTTTGTAGCCTTTGCCACGTTCGTAGGGTTTATCGCCCCAATAGCAGTAAAAAGCCTGCTGAATCTGACCAAAAGTCGCTTCCGACTTGTCAACATTCAGATAAGGCGCTTTCATCCAGGGTTGAGCATTGAGTTTGAGAAAGGGGATGGAAATCAGAATGACAAAAAGAAAAAGGTGGTGTTTCATTTCTGAGAGCGTTATGTGGAGTTATTTAATGCGAACAGTGAGTACTTTTTTACCGGCGAGAAAACAATCGAGTACATCATTACAGACTACAGGACCCACGCCGGCCGGTGTTCCTGTGAAAATTACGTCGCCGGTTTTCAGCGTGATGTATTTCGAAACATGTGATATAATGTGGTCAAAGGAGAAAATCAGATTTTTGCTGTTGCCATTCTGAACAGTTTGTCCGTTTTTTTCGAGCCGGAACTGGATTTCATCGGGATAACCGGCTTCGGATAGAGGCATGAATTCGCCCATAGGTGCTGAGCAATCGAACGATTTGGCAATTTCCCAGGGCTCACCTTTCTGAATGCAGCGTTTCTGTATATCGCGAGCCGTAAAATCAATTCCCAGTGTGATGGCATCGTAATAAGTAGAAGCAAAGCGCTCTTCAATGTTTTTCCCGGTTTTGCAGATGCGTAGTACCAGCTCGCATTCATAGTGAATGTCGTTGCTGAAGTCGGGAATAAAAAAAGGCAGATTATTATAGATCAGTGCATTTTCGTTTTTCATAAAGAACACAGGATAGTCAGGAACTTCGTTTTTCATTTCCTTCACGTGATCCAGATAGTTGCGGCCGATGCAGATGATTTTCATGACTTTTTTCGTTACAGGCGTTACACGTTACAGACGTTACACGTTACTCGTTACAGACGTTACTCGTTACACGTTACTCGTTACAGACGTTACTCGTTACAGACGTTACTCGTTACAGACGTTACTCGTTATAGACGTTACACGTTATAGACGTTACACGTTACTCGTTACAGGCGTTACACGTGACAAAGTTACGAAATAGCTATCAGTAATCAGCATTCAGGCATCAGCTGTCAGTCCTACGCCGCGGCGTAGCGGCGGATCAGCATTCAGGCGTCAGGCATTAGGCGTCAGGCGTTGTGCCATATGCCTCATGCCTCATGCGTTGAGCTCTGTGCGTTGAGCTTTGTGCGTTGAGCCAAAGACCGCATGCCGCAAGCCAAATACAGAGCGAGACCCGATAGCTATCGGGTGAGTGTGAGAGCGTTGCTACCAGAAGCATCATGCGTTGTGCGTTGAGCAGAATGCCCTATGCCGCATGCCTCACGCCTTCACATTTCCTTTGTTGAATCCGCGCAGCTTGATGGCGCTCACCAGTTTTTTGGTGCTTTCGGGGAACTGGCTTTTCATAATCCAGTCATAGTACTGGGGCTCTTTCTGAAATACTTCTTCGACCGGATGCCATTTGTATTTTCCGAACGCAAACACTTCAACACCATTTTCATTATAAATGATATGGCCCACCAGATCGGCATTGCGTGTGGTTTTCGAAAATTTACTCAGTGCTTCAACATCGTTGACAATAGGTTTGATGATCTTTCCGTTCTCATCTTCAATTTCGGTATTTTCGTACCGTTCGAGCTGCGCTTTCAGAATTTCCCATGTGGCGCGGGTATCGGCATCGGCAGTATGAGCATTCTCAATCGATTTGCCGCAATAAAATTTGAAAGCCGCTTTCAGATTTCGCGGTTCCATTTTATGAAAAATGCCCATCACATCCAGAAAGCGGCGTTTTGAATAATCGAATTCGATTCCGCAGCGCAGAAATTCTTCAATCAGCAAAGGCACATCAAATTTATTGCTGTTGTAGCCAGCCAGGTCACTATTACCCAGAAAATTCAACAAATCGTGGGCGATGTCTTTAAAAAACGGTTTTCCAACAACATCTTCGTCTTTGATACCATGAATGGCTGTAGTCTGCGGCGGAATAGGCATTCCGGGGTTCAGCAATACATAATATTCATGTTCGGTTTCATCCGGATCGATTCGAAGAATAAACAATTCAATAATTTTATCAACGCCTACCACAACACCGGTCGATTCAATATCGAATACAGCCAGTGGTTTGTTTAATTTGAGTTTCATTTTTGAGGTATTAAGATAACGTGCTCATTTTCATTACTGATATTGCTTTCGTCATCGTGAAAAACATATTGTTTTACCAAAGTCGTGTAGCCAGGGCATTCAAAGCTGAATTCGTATGTACCCGGTTCTACAATGACAATGTATTTACCGCTGTTTTTATTGGGGCGGTACAATCCCTGTAATTTGTTGCTTTTGGTATCCTTTACAGTAATAACAACCTGTGGCAGCTCCGCGGTTTGTTGTTTCAGGCGGCTTACTTCGGCCTGCAATCCGGGGGCCAGGGCTTCGATTCCGGCAGTATCTTTTACAGTAGCCGAAATGGAATCAAGTTTTATCTGTGCTGCTGTCAGTTGATCTTTAAGCGCATTGTATTTTGCATACAGCGGCGTGCTGTCCTGCGCCATGATAATGCCGCTGATAAAACATTTTTTTGGTTTTATTGCATTGAATGTAACGCGGTAAATATCCTGCTGACCCAAACCTCCGGGAAGTACTGCCGAAATATAGGCGTGACGACCCGAAGCCGTAAACGAAATATTGATGTTATCATCGGGTGTATTGATTGGATAGCCAATGTTTTCAGGTTTCGAAAAAGTGTTGTTGGTTTTATCAAATTTGCATTTGAAAATATCATAACCACCCATGGAATTATGACCGGTCGAAGCAAAATAAAACGTTTCGCCATCGGGCGCCATGTAGGGAAAATCTTCGTCGTATGGGGTGTTTAATGTAGGGCCAACATTTACCGGTACGCCCCAGTCGCCGGTTGGCAATTCGTGCGAAATCCACAAATCCATACCGCCGGTGGTGCCTTCGCGGTTGCTGGCAAAAATCAGCACTTTTTTATTCTGGCTTAAGGTTGCACTGGTTTCGTACGATTTGGGCAGATTGATATTAAATCCAAGCGATTCGGGACGTTTAAACGATTTGCCTTTTCCCTCCGAAATAAACAAATCGCCAATACCATATTCGTTGTCAAAATACACGATCAGGAGCTCTCCATCAGGTGTCAGACCTGCAACTTCTTCAACCAGATAAGTATTGATGTTATTGGAAATCCCCTTCGATTTTTTCCATTCCGAATTGATTCGTTGCGAAAAATACACATCGGCAGTCAGATATCCGTCGTAATCGATAAAGGCGCCCAGATTGCCACTGCGTTTCGAAGTGTACATTAAGTAACTTTCATCTTTGGGAACAAAGGGATTAAAGTCGGGGAATTCGCTGTTGATGTTGGGGCCAAGGTTGGTAATGGTCACATCGATGGGCGATGCCATCAGTTTTTCGGCCTGATCGCAGATTTCAAGCTGTCGTTTGGCCGAAATCGGATTGTTGTCTTTGCTTCCGGTAGCAATAAATTTTTTAAAAGCAGTGCGGGCATCGTTGAAGCGATACGCATATTGATAGGCGCGTCCCAGATCGTACCAGGCATTCAAATCAAATTTCTCTTGCTTTACAACATACTCAAGATAAGGAATGGCCTTGGTTTTATCGATGTTGGTGTACAGGTAACACAAGCCTGCCCGATGATGAAATTCAACATTGGCCGAATCTGTTTTCAACAGTTCAAGGTATTCTGCCAGGGCATCCTTGAAATTCTGATAACGAAAATAACCATCGGCCGATTTCTCATTTCCTTCCGGAACGAACTCCTTGCCTGGCTGGGCATTCATTTCCATGGCGGCTATCAGCATTGCCGACACAAACAAAAGAAACTTACACATACGCATGTTCATCCAATAAAGCAGCTAAAATACAAAACATTCAGGTTGCCAGTTATTTACTGTTGAAAACTGTTGACAACTTGTTCAGCTTCTCTTTGGCCGATTGTGCGGCAGCAGAACCTGATTCGTTTGACACTACGCTGAAATAATATTTGATTTTAGGTTCTGTACCCGAAGGACGCACAGTGACTTTGCTGCCATCGGCCAGATAAAACTGCAACACATCCGAAAAAGGAAGTTGAATATCGCTTGTAGCGCCGGTTTTCAGATCTTTCGATATGCGCAGTTTGTAATCTTTAATCATCACTACCTGTGACCCATCGATTTCTGCAGGCGGATTTTCGCGAAACGATTTCATCATGTCCGCAATTTCCTGTTGTCCGTTCATGCCTTTTTTGGTCAGCGACAACAAATCTTCGGCATAGAAACCATATTTTGAATAAATGTCGTTCAATACATCCAGCAGCGTTTTATTTTGTGTTGCCGCCCAGGCAGCCGCTTCGGCAATCATGCAACAAGTCATAACAGCATCTTTGTCGCGCACAAAATCGGCGCCCAGATAGCCATAACTTTCTTCGCCGCCACCAATAAATTTTTCCTTGCCTTCCTGCAGGCGGATGATCTCAGCAATGTATTTAAAACCGGTCAGCACATCGTACATTTTCACATTGAAATCTGCTGCGATTTTTTCCAACAGGTCGGTAGTCACAATGGTTTTCACCATCATGGGACTGGCCGGCATTTTCCCGGTTTCTTTCAAACGGGTCAGCGTATAATACACGAGAATGGCAGCCGTTTGATTGCCATTGAGTAATTCAATCTTTCCTTCCTGATTGCGGACGCCAACGCCTACGCGGTCAGCATCGGGATCGGTGGCCAGAACCAGTGCGGCATTGTTGGCTTCGGCAACGGCAATGGCCATTTCAAGGGCCGATTTTTCCTCAGGATTCGGCGATTTCACTGTTGGAAAATTCCCATCGTTGATGTCCTGTTCAGGTACATGTAAAATATTTCCGAATCCGATCCGCTTTAAAACTTTCGGAATCAGCATAACACCGGTTCCATGCAGGGGTGTGTATACAACCGGCATGCGGTGCTGTTTTTCAATAGCTCCGGGCGACAACACAATCTGCATAATCTGTCGCAGATAAATTTCATCAATCCCTTTTCCGATGCCTGTTACCAGATCTGTATCACGATCAAATTTCACCTGACCAATATCGCTGATGGCACGTACAGCAGTAATTACATTTTTATCGTGCGGTGGAACCAGCTGTCCGCCATCGTTCCAGTACACTTTATAGCCGTTGTATTCTTTCGGATTATGCGATGCGGTAATTACAATACCCGCCTGACAACGCAGATGCCGCACCGTAAATGACAGCTCCGGCGTTGGTCGCAAACCATCAAATAAAAACACTTTAATGCCATTGGCCGACAACACATCGGCGGCAACCGATGCGAAATAGTCGCTGTTGTTGCGGCAATCGTATGCTATGGCAACCGATATCTGCTTTTCGGGAAATGATGTTTTCAGATAATTGGCCAATCCCTGTGTGGCTGTGCCAACGGTATATTTGTTCATGCGATTGGGACCTACACCCATAATGCCGCGTAAGCCGCCGGTTCCGAAATCCAGCTCGGTGTAAAACGATT
>CAYSCE010000011.1:0-23944 GCA_964429475.1 uncultured Bacteroidaceae bacterium
CCACATTGGCACCATTCAGTTTCCACTGGTAAACCGGTGTTGTTCCGCCATTGGTTGGGGTGGCTGTAAAGGTAACGCTGGTACCCGAACAGATTGAAACGCCCGGGTTGGCAGCAATGCTGACACTCACCGGCAAATTCGGATTTACAGTCATTACAATGCTGTTCGAAGTCACCGGATTTTCAACGGTACACGTCAGTGCCGATGTCATACTGCAGGTAACAATGTCACCATTAACAAGAGCTGCATTCGTGTACGTTGTGCTGTTGGATCCAACATTGGCGCCATTCAGCTTCCATTGATATACCGGAGTTGCACCACCATTGGTTGGCGTAGCTGTAAAGGTTACGCTCGTGCCCGAACAAATGGTAGTTGCAGAAGCTGCAATACTCACACTGGGTGTAACATTTGCCGTAACCGTCATTGTAATAGTGTTTGATGTGGCCGGATTACCGGTAGCACAACCTTCGCTCGATGTAAGTACACAGGTCACATTCTGACCAGTTGTTAGTGAAGTTGAAGAATATGTTGCTCCTGTTCCCACGTTGGTTCCATTCACTTTCCACTGATAAGCAGGTGTGGTTCCACCGTTGGTTGGTGTAGCAGTAAAGGTTACATTGGTGCCGGCACAGATTGTACTGCCGGGATTGGCAGCAATAGAAACGCTTACAGGCAATGACGAATTCACAGTCATAGTCAGAGCATTCGATGTGGCCGGACTGCCGGTAGCACAAGTGGCATTTGATGTGAGTACACAGGTTACTACATCAGTGTTTGCAAGAGCTGCATTGGTATAAGTGGTACTATTGGAGCCCACATTGGCACCATTCAGTTTCCACTGGTAAACCGGTGTTGTTCCGCCATTGGTCGGAGTAGCTGTAAATGTCACTGAAGTTCCGGCACAAATGGTTGTTCCGGGGTTGGCAGCTATACTTACACTAACCGGCAGACTCGGATTTACAGTCATGGTTAGTGAATTCGATGTGGCCGGGCTGCCGGTGGCACAGGTGGCATTTGAAGTGAGCACACAGGTTACTACATCAGTGTTTGCAAGAGCTGCATTGGTGTATGTAGAGCTGTTGGAGCCCACATTGGCACCATTCAGTTTCCACTGATATACCGGTGTTGTTCCGCCATTGGTTGGTGTAGCTGTAAAGGTTACTGAAGTTCCGGAACAGATGGTAGTTCCCGGATTGGCTGCAATGCTTACACTGACCGGCAGGTTCGGATTCACCGTCATGGTCAGGGTGTTCGATGTGGCCGGGTTGCCGGTAGGACAGGTAGCATTGGAAGTAACCTGACAGGTAACCGTATTGCCGGTTGCAAGCGTTGCTGAAGAATAGGTCGGGCTATTGCCTCCCACGTTGACACCATTCACTTTCCATTGGTAAACCGGGGTTGTTCCTCCGTTGACCGGGGTTGCAGTAAATGTCACATTGGTTCCTGAACAGATGGTTGTTCCAGGATTCGCCGTAATGGTTACGCTTACCGGCAGATTCGGGTTTACCGTTGTTGTGATTGTATTTGAAGTAGCAGGATTTCCGGTTGGGCAGGTTACATTGGATGTAAGAACACAATATACTGCTTCGCCGGTTGTAAGACCGGTAGTTGCATATGTTGCAGCACCCGTACCAACAGGCGTTCCGCCTTCGTACCACTGATAGGCAGGAGTTGTTCCGCCATTGACAGGAGTTGCCGTGAAAGTCACTGAGGTTCCCGAACAGATAGCACCTGAAGGAGAAGCAGCAATACTAACACTCACCGGCATATTTGCATTTACAGTAGTATTAATGGTATTGGAGGTTGCCGGGTTGCCGGTAACGCAGGTTTCGCTGGAGGTAAGAACCACATATACTGCTTCACCAATTGTCAGGCCGGTCGTAGTATAGGTATTCGTTCCTGTTCCTACTGCAGAACCACCTTCATACCACTGATAGGCTGGAGTTGCTCCACCGTTGGTTGGTGTGGCTGTAAAAGTTACTGATGTTCCCGAACAGATAGCTCCGGTTGGAGAAGCTGCAATGGCAACACTTACCGGAACCGAAGTCTGGTTGGTCAGTGTAACGGTATTTGATGTCGGTGAGGTATTGGCACCTTCGACAACATAACCTTTATAATCGCCACTGGCAAGACCAGTGAAAGTATGTGTGCTGGTGTTTCCAGTCCAGTTGGCAACCGGAGTACCGGCGCCGGTTTGCAGGTAGAATGTCTGGTTGGCAGAAACCGAAGCCGTTAGCGTCACCGAGCCGGTTCCGCAACCAGGGGTAGCAGAAGCGGTGACAATGGTACCTGCAAAATCGTAGGTAAATCTTGGATTCAGCAGAATGGAAGCTGCATTACCAAATCCATCTTCAAAAGATGACCAGGTGCCGGGGGTTGTAGCTCCATAGCTGAACCAGCCGGTTGAAGCAATACTTTCATTACGGAAAGCCGTCATGTAAGTACAGAACTGGTGTGTGGTGTAGTTATGTGTTGGTGTATCATAAGAAAGGAGATACCCGATAAAGAAATCACCGGTAACCGCAATACTGTCAGGAATATTTATAAAGTTCCAGGTATTTTCAGTGAAAGTTGTAATTGGTATGATCGAATCCCACAGTACGGTTCCGGGAGAACCTGTAGATCCATCCCAGATATACCAGGTTACATTTTTACCGGTACCCTGAGCTTTGTAGCAGCCAAACTCAATTCCTGAAATTTTGCCCGGATAGGCATTGTCGTAAAATTCAGCGTAACGGAAAATCTTACCGCTTGCATTTGCTGCATGACCGGGAAGAAGTCCGCTCGTATAACCATAAACTGTAAGACCATCAAAATACTGCATATTGGTACAGGTATCTGTTCCGCCTACCACAACGAAATCCGTTCCAGTAAGGGTGTCTGCACCATGCGCATTGGTTGTTCTGAGTGACGGGGAGTATTTGCCCGGAGCTGCGTAAGTAATGGTCGGAGGAGTTTGTCCGGTATATGTTGCCGGAGCGCCACCAGGGAATGACCAGTACCATGCGGTTGGCACACGGTAGCTGTAATCGGTGAAATTTACGGTTCCTCCGATCGGAATGAAAGGCCTGTAGTTCACATCCTGCAGGTTTCCGGTTCCAAAGAAGCTGGAGACTGGTGCACGACCGATTACATGAACAAAATTGCTCACTGTTTTTGTATTGCTGCCCGCAGCATTTGCTGCCTGCAGCGTAACAGGATAATAACCGGCAACATTATAAACAACCGTTTCATTCTGTACATTCTGAGTGGTTGGATTTGCACCCGTATTACTCCAGTTCCACAATGTCGGGTAATTGGTCGATTTGTCATAAATAGTCACAGGATCGCCTTCGTATGTGGAAATCTGCGTGTAATTCAAGCTGTTTACGGCAACATCATCCAAAGCCCAGCTGTGAGCATAGGTTCCGGTGTATCTGAAGGCAATATAAATGTTTTGACCTGCATATGATGTAAGGTTGACTGTTGCCTTGGACCAGGCTTCTGTAACACTTGCCGGTGACCAAACCTGGGTGAAGCTTGCCGGTAAATTATTCGTGGTTGAAACCCATACCGAAATTCCATTGGCCGGATAATCAGTTGGATATTCACAATAATTCATGAATGTCAGATAGTATTCGGCAGCTGCAGGAAGGTTGATCTGATTGGTTATCAGCCAGCCGGTTTCAGCATAGCCTGATGCTCCCCACTTGTGATATGCAGAAGAATCTCCACTATAAGTAATACTTGTATTTGCAGCCCAGGTAGCACCGGCACCATCAGCATTGTTAATGGTCCATCCGGTTGGGGGAAATGCTGCATTTTCAAAATCCTCCACTATAATCGGACTCATGCCGGCAAAATTGGCTACCGGAGTGGTATAAGCACTTATTCCCAATCGAATATTTGGACGAGCCGTATTGATTGTACCAACAGCCGTTGGATCAGCATTTCCAGACCACTGCTGATGCGCAGCAGTTACCACTGAATAGCGGTTATTGCTCAAGGCATTATTTGCAGTGCCATCAGCAACAACTATTACCATCAGGTTTTGCGATCCATTATATAAGAATGGGGTCTGTAATGTATGCGTAAACCAGTTGGCCGTAACATTCGGGACAAAAGTACCGCTGTAAACCAATGTAGCATCACTAATGATTGCACTATCTGTAACAGCCGTTGTAAACGTAGCATCAGATGTATGCTTCATGTAAATCTGAATGTTGCGGGTATCTGTCCGTGCATTGGTTACATAATATGCAACAGAGTTGATTATGCCGGCTCCGCCGATTTCAGTCTTGGTGTAAATGGATGCACTACGGACAAACTTAAAATTGTTTGTTATACCATATGGAAAATTACCAGTGGTTGTACCCGTTCCAATTGTCACCGGACTGGTCGGTGCTGTATAAGCCGTCACGGTAATATACGCTGTTTTGGTTTCGGTATCCGAACCATAGCCATTGGAGGTAGTCAGCGTAACCGTATAGGTTCCGGGTGTAGCCCACGAACAGGTTGGATTCCGCAATGTAGATGTTGCCGGAAAACCGCCTGTGAATGACCATGACCAGGTTTGCGGCAGATTCGACGAAAGATCGGTAAACTGCACAGGCTGGCCTGCAACCACGGTGGTGGGGGTTGCGGAGAAATTGGCAACCGGAGGCGCAGCAATGGCATTCGGATCCATTGCGTTCAAAGTTGTGGGATTGGTTCCGGCCGGGTCGAGCCAGTATTTCAACTCATAGGCATTACCGGTTCCGTTTACAGAGTTCTGCCAGTGAATGCTGAATTTTCCATACAGGTCTCCGGTAAATGGCCCTGCACAATCAGAAGATCCTCCCGAAAGAGTACCAATAACTCGACCTGTATTGTTGAATAAAGGAGAACCGGATGATCCGCCTTCAGACACACCCTGGCCGTTGGTGGTAGAAGCCCATGTGGGGAATGTCCAGTGGCCATTGGTGGCACCGGTATTTGTTCCGTCGTACCATGTAGCACTTGAGGTTGTTCCGTTAAAAGTCGAAATTTTCTTTGAATCACCCGATGGATGGTGAATACTTACACCACCGGTGGTTGTCGATCCTGAACGATCCCAACCGTTGTAATATGGATTCCATGTCAGAGAAGGCGTTGAGCTGAGTTCAACCAGCTGCATATCGGTACCGCCACTGATATTACCTTCGGCACGCTTTGTACATCCGGTAATCATCTGGTTTGGCGGAGTACCTGTATTTGGACAGCCAGGTCTTTCATAATTGAAATAAAACTGCCATACGTTATGATCGGCTGCTGAAGCAACAGCACCGCAGTGATAGGCGGTCAGAAAATACGGAATTCCATTTTGAAGTGTGTTATTTACCAGTGTTCCGGAACAATAATACCAGCTGGTACCTTCGCGGAACAAAATACGGGCAACACCTCGTTTTTCATCCTGCCAGTTATCACCTTCAGGTGAACAGTTAATATTTACCTGACATGTCCCGGCATCGCCCAGATCTTTGGCTGCCTCATTTATGTCGTCATTATATGCATAAATCAATTCACTTATACGAAGTACGCCTTTCGGATTATAGCCGTTGGAACCATTTGCAGAAGGTTTATACGACCTTTCCTGACCATTGGTCATCACCGGATTTAACGTACCACTCATAAAACCATTAGCCGGAGTTTCAATATACTCAATGATCACAGTACTACCCGGAATCAGGTGGGTACTGAATACATTGGCCGGGTTGTTATTATCCGAGGTAAATGCTCCGATAACAAATGTTTTATCTTCGTTGTACAAATACAACTCTGCTCCATCCGGAAGATGAAACTGATCGAAGACCACTCCAACCGAAACGGCCGACTGTGTGACGAGTTTGATACGCCACATCATGCGCCCGTCGGGCAGCTGTGTCCATTCACCATCCTGTTCCAATGATTTGGAAACAGGCAGCGAAAAACCAGCCCTTACCGGTTGATTCATGGATAAAGCCAGATTGTCTTCGGCTGTTATACTTGTCCAATCCCAGTTGCCCGGGCTGACAAAAACCGGCGTGTGAATATCCGGAACCTGTATCTGCATCGAAGCTGGTAAGCCCTGTCGGCTTGGCTGTGCATTCAGGTTTGTTGCACTAAACAGCATTGCTATTAATCCCGCAACAAATAAACGTAAATGTCTTTTTTGCATAATGCATTAATTTGAAAAGAACCCGTAAAAATACGACTGCAGCCAACATACAAACAATAATAAATGCGTTTTTTAGACCAACTAAAACATTTGTCCCCCAGCGTATGATATACATCATACAGAAAAAAGATTATTGCTCAGCAACCCTTTTTGTACATGTTTAATATTTTTTAAATTTTATTATTGATTCGGAATCCCTGAAATTTCAGATCAAATCCAACTGTCATTATAAACATTGCACATCCAAAAAGCAAAGAAGATTTTCATTGAAATACATATCTTTGCAAAACCATATTTCCCCCATTATGATGTCCTTCAGGTCTTTACATTTATTTCTGCTATTCGCAGCAATTGGGTTGCAATTGTCGGCTCAATCCGGCATCAATAAATTAAGTGAAGCTATTGGCGACAAAGATATTCCTCAGTACAGCTCGAAACAGGACAGTCTGTCTCAGCAAATAAAAAACTATGAGGCGCTGCTGAAAGACCTCGAAAGCAACTCCACTGGCTCAGAAACTGTTGCCCCGATTTTATCCAAGCTTGGGCAGATGTATATGAACACCCAGGATTATCCAAAAGCCATTGAAAAGTATGTTCAGTCTTTAATGACCAAATCAAAAGGTAAAATTACAAACGCTGATCTGGGCTGGCATCTGATTGAAATAGGCAACTCTTTGTATCGCATCAAGGATTATGCTGCTGCAGTTTATCCGTACAGCATGGCTGTTCAGACATTTTCAAAGGCATCCGGGGCTGAAGGAGCTGAAGGTCTTATCACAGCAAAAAACAACATTGGCCTCTGCAAATTATCACTGGGAAAACCAGCTGAAGCTCTAACTGTTTTCAGCGAAAACCTTGAAATGTCGGAAAAGCTTGGAGAATCACAACGTATTTATGTCTCGCGCATATATGTCAGCATGTGTCATGCTGAGCTGAAAAACTTCGAAAAAGGTATTGACATTCTTACCGACCCTGAAATGACGATCATGGTCGACTCGCTCGATCCGCTCAATCTGTTCAGATTGCAGCAGTTGGCGCTCATTTATTCGAAAAGCAATCAGGACAAAAACGCCATTGCCATTTTTAAAAGAATCTGCGCAATGCCGGTAAATGAAAATCTTGCCGACTATATTATTGATGCCCATCTGAGCCTGTCGGTATATTACTTTAATCATAATGATGTTGATCAGGCTCTTTCACATGGTATGTCTGCTGAAAAAATTCTGGCATCCTTCTTTAACCGATCCGACCAGATGCGCGCCGACAAAAACATGTATCTGATTTATAAGAAAAAAGGAAACTACCGCGAAGCACTGAAGTATTTCGAATCGTATGTAGCAAACCAGGAAATTGAAAACAGCCTTGAGGTAGAGCGTTATATAACTGAATACAATAAAAATGCTGAACGCATTGCCAACGGGATTGAGATTGACCGTATCGAAGCTCAGAAAAATCAGGCAGAAGCCGAAAAACGCAATCAGCGCAATTTGTCTTATTTCATGATTATCATTACAACATTGCTGCTGATCATGCTCTTTACCGGCAATGGCTTCGAACCTCGTGTGCAGTTGCTCGAAGAATATGTCAGTGAAATGAAACTGCCCAATAAGATCATTTCGATCGCTATTATGCTTCAATATTTTATATTTTTCTTCTACTTTTTTATTCCTGTTGAATATGGCTTGCATATCGTTCAGCAAAGCTTTCTGGATAAAATTCTTCCCGGCTTTATCGCATTCGTGGTATTATCGCTGGTGGTTTTTGTTTTTTATTATGTTCAAGCAAAAAGGTCTTCCGAAAACAAATACTACCGCTCGTACATCATTTTATTTGCCGCCTCGTATCTGAGTGCTTTGGTTGCCGAGTTCCTTCACTTTTACTTTACTAAAGAAAGCATCAGTCTGAACTTCTCTTTATCTCTGTCTCTCATTACTCTTGCAGCCTTTGTTGTTCCTCTGTATCTTATTCTCCTGCTGGTTGAACGCTTGTTCGTGAAAAAATTCGAAACCCTTTCTGCCTCTCTGACACAAGACATCAGCCAGATCAAACAAAGTATCACCCCGACCGAAGAAACAATTACTGTTTCATCAGAAAAAACAAGCGGCAAAATTGTTTTCAATATCAACGATCTGGTTGCCATCGAAGCTCAGGGAAACTATTGCATGTTTTATATCAACAAAAAACAGGTCGTTACCCGCAAGTTGCTTCATACTACCATGAAAGCGCTCGAAACCCAGCTGTCGGATTATCCGCAGATTATTCGATGCCACAAATCCTTTCTCATCAACATTCACCAGATAGTACGCGTCAGCGGAAACTCGCGCGGATATGTGCTTCATTTTAGTGGCGATATTGAACCAATACCTGTTTCACGCGGTTATCAAAAAGATGTGATGGGCATTGTAAGACATTTCCGCGAAGAAATTTCGTAAAACCCTCCGCTTTCCGTTCCACGGTTTTATTCGTTTTGGTTCAGGTTTTTTATCTTCGTTTTGACAACAGGTTAAAACTTTTTGATATGAGGGATTATAATGAATTTCATCACCATCAGCGGTCTCCAATCGCTTTAACATATTTTAGTGGTTATAGACCAATGCCCTTTTTATACAGGGGTGGTATTTGTTTTATCTTTGCGACGATAGAAATCTAACTCATCTGTTCATGGTAAATACGAGGGGATTTATCTGCACCACTTTATTTCATTTATTTGTTGTTTGGTCAACATTTTTAAGTGCTCAAACAACTATTTCCGGCACAACACAAAACCCTGATAATCAGGACAGTATTTCGGCTCAGATCCGCGCCTATGAAAATGTTGTCAGCGAATTGCAGCATCAACCAGCCAATAAAGGATCGCTGGCCAACATACTCACCAAACTGGGTGATCTGTATTCAGCCAGCGAAAATTATCCACAGGCCATTAACCTGTATTCCCGCGCAATAGAGCTTAAACAATCCGATTTTATATTTAAAAACAGCAAGGAAACATCCATTGCCTGGCAAATGATTGAAATCGGCAACTCGTTTTACCGCCTGCACGACTACAAACTGGCCGAAGATGCCTTTAAAAAAGCTTCGGATTATTTCGAATCAGTCAACGATCAGAAAGGGGTAATTACGGCAATCAATAATATTGGCCTTTGCCGCCTTAAAGATGGCAAACCCAAAGAAGCCTATGACCGCTTTGTTCAAATGCTTCAGCTGGCAAAAAAAATCAACGACCAGTCCCGCATCTATTCTTCCACAACCTATATCGGCATTTCGCTTGCTGCTTTGGGCCGCTACGACGAAGCCATCAAAACACTTAATGAAAAGCAGCCCGCTTTATCATTTACCGATGAAGCAGAACTTCATTGTTTCAGACTTCTTCAGCTAGGCGAAATCTATATGGGAAAAGGAGATACCCTTGCTGCCATTGAGCTGTTTAAACAAATGTCGACAAAGCACAACAATGAGGCAACAACCTTTTATGCGGCTTTAGCCAATCAGAAACTGGCCATTCATTATGCGGGAATGAATAACACCTCTTTGGCCATTGCTTATGCTGAAGAAGCCTGTCAACTCTTCAAAAAAGAACATCATCTCCGGCAACTGACCGAAATCAACGGCCTGCTGTATGAACTGTATAAAAAAACCGGCAATAAAGATAAAGCCCTGTTTTATTTCGAAGCCTTTCACGATGGCACCATACAACTGAACAACAGCGAAGTGGAAACATTTGTAAGCGATTACAACAAAAAAATGGAGCAACTCGCCATACAGAAGGAACTACAGTTTACCCGCGAACAAAGTGATCGTTTACTGATTGAAAAAATGAATCAGAAAAGTCTTTCTGTTTTTTTGATCGTTATTGCTCTATTGCTGCTCATCATGATGTTCACCTCCAAAGGTTTCGACGCACGTGTCGAAATGTTGCTCGAATATGTTCATTCCTATTCCCGACAACAGAAATGGCTGTTGATGATCGTGCTTGGACTATATTTCATGTTCTTTTATTACTTTTTTGTACCCATCGAAAATGCAGTTGGATTGCGGTCTTTGAGTTTTTTTCAGCGCCTGACTCCAGGTTTGGTCGCCTTTACGGTTGTTTCGGTTCTCGGTCTCGGTTTCTTTTCGCCCAGGGTGATGCAGAAAAAAGTCAAAAACTGGTACATCTATTCAATATATGTGTTCTTCCTGGCGTTTTTCAGCGTACTGCTGGCCGAGTTTATTCACTTCAACATCATCGGTTTCGGAGGCTTCAACTATTTGCTGTCGCTGTCGCTGATTGTTCTTGCTTCGTTTATTGTGCCTCTTTACCTGTTTATACTGGTGGTCGAAAAACTGGTCATACGCCATGTCGAGGCTATTTCTCAGTCGCTTAACCAGTATATCACCGAAATGAAACAAAAACCAGGACCAACCAAAAAAACAATTACCCTGCAAAGCGAAAAAACCAGCGGACGTTTGTCGTTCGATATTTCTGAACTCATGTCGGTGGAGGCGCAAGGAAATTACAGCATGTTTGTGTTGTATCAGAACAAGACCGTTTCCCGTAAAATACTTCATATCACCATGAAAGCCATTGAGGAAAGCCTTTCCGAATACGAATTCGTCGTTCGTTGCCATAAATCTTATATGGTAAACATTTTATATATCTCAAAAATTACAGGAAATTCACGCGGCTACCTCTTCCATTTCGACAAAGAAACCGACCCCGTTCCGGTTTCGCGGAATTTTCAAAAGAATGTCATGGAAGTTCTTCGTAAGTTTAAGGATGGATTTTGACAAGAAAATACTCCCTCTTGTCAAATCCTCAACCCTTATGTCAATTTTCAAACCCTGATATGTAATACAACACTGCCATTATTTTCGCTTAATCTAAATTTGCAGTCGACAAAACAATTTGTTGAACCGTAAATTTAGCCACCAATGAATGTACGTGTATCTAAAACACAACTCACAAGCTTCGCCATTAAGGTTGTTGCATTGTTCATGCTGACATGCCTGTTTATTGCAGGAATTAAAAGTACGCGTGCAAACGTAAGTGTGACGGCCCCCGCACTCAATATTTCCACGGCTTCATTTCCATCGGTGTATTATGCACTGGGAAATATTGTAATTGATGAGGGAAATAAAGGTGATTTCCCGATTGCAACCATTAACACTAACTATACCTTTACTATTACAGCCCCTGCCCGATTTCAGTTTCTGGCCGGTACCGGCTCTGTTTCAGTGGCGGCCGGAGGCGATATTACAACGATTTCTGTCGTCGTTACCGCAACAACAATTACTGTAACATATCAAAGCAGCGAGAACAACCGGACCAACGGTGATGACATCATCACCATTTCGGGGCTTCAGGTTCGTGCCATTACCGGCGCAGCTACTCAATCTGCAACCAAAACAGCCAGCTCCGAAACCATAGCCGGTCTGACCAACGGCACCGTCATGGCCAACTTTACCTCCACCCTGGCCACTGGCTGCACCCACACCCTGACCATTACCGATACGTTTGGTGACGGCTGGAACGGAGGCACTGTAAATGTCACGGTGAACGGTGTTACCGTTTTAACCGGTATTACTCTGGCAGCCGGTGCCGGTCCCGAAGATTACACCTTTACTGCCGCTAACGGCGATGTTATTGCGGTTATCCGCACAGCCGACGGTACTTACCCTGCCGAAATGCGTGTGGCCATTACCGGCGGCTCAGCCAATACCATACTTGCAGCACAGGAACCCGTTGCCGCTCCAGGCACCAGTGTTCTGGGTTGCTGCGCCCCCACTGTTCCGGGCCTGGCCTCATATACCAGCCCTTCAAACGGAGTGATTGACCAGAATGTTTGCGGCATTTCGCTCACCTGGAATGCCCCTACCACCAATGGCTGCAATACGGCAACCTCGTACGATGTGTATTTCGGAACTTCGGCAACGCCTCCGCTGGTGACCAACACAACTGCAACCAGTTATTCCACTCCTTTTTTAACAGCTTCTACCACTTATTACTGGAAAATCGTCCCTAAAAATGCAACTGGCAGTGCTGTTGGAGCGCTCACATGGTCGCTTACCACCAGTGCAACCAATCCACTCCCAGGCCTGGCTACTTATAACGCCCCTGCCAATGGCGCCACCAATCAGAATTGCTGCGGCGTAGCCCTCAACTGGACCGAACCAGCCGTTTCGGACTGCAATGCGGCCACTTCGTACGATGTGTATTTCGGAACCTCTGCAACGCCCCCACTGGTGACCAATATTACCGGAACAACCTATAATACCGGCGCACTGAGCACCTCAACCACCTATTACTGGAAAATCGTTCCGCGCAACTCGTTTGGTACAGCCATCGGTGCTATTACACGCTCATTTACTACCAGTGCAACTGTTTGTTCTGCCTGTACACATACCATCCGTCTGACCGACACCTACGGCGACGGCTGGAATGGCGGCACAATAACAGTAACCGTAAATGGTGTACCGGTACTGACCAATATTGCCCTGGCTGGCTTGACCGGCCCCGAAGATTTCACTTTCTCTGCTGCCGATGGTGCTGTTATCAATGTAACCCGCACCGCAGGCGGTTCCTATCCGGCCGAAATGCGCGTTGAAATTCTGGGCGCTGCCAGCACAGTTATTCTTCCTGTCCAGCAACCTCTAGTTGCGCCGGGAACCAATGTTTCGGGATGTTGTACACCACTGGCGCCGTCCTGCGCATCAAATCCATCGCCTGCCAATGGTGCAACCAACATTGATCCCTGCTCGCCCGATTTTTCATGGACTGCTCCTGCAACAACAGGGTGCAATACAGCTACTTCGTACGATGTCTATTTCGGCACAACTGCCAGCCCTGCTTTTTATGCCAACATGACCACAACATCATTTATACTGCCTGGTGCACTGGCTGACAATACAACCTATTATTGGAAAGTGGTGCCTAAAAACGCCGCAGGTTCTGCTACCGGTTGTTCGGTCTGGAGTTTTACCACCAACACTTCTACAAATCCTTATTATTGTCTGTATGGTAGTGCACTGAATTATCCTTCCGGCGGTACCAACTGTGCTCAGCTTACATCGGCTTCAGCAACACAGAATGGCTGTGCCTGGAACCGCGGCACTATTTCGTTTGCGTCGGCTTTTGACTATTCAGTACAGATGTATTTTGGTGCTGCTGCCGGTGGCGCCGATGGCTGCGCGTTTGTTTTTCAGAACTCACCTCTCGGAATCAGCCAGTGCGGAAACAATGGCGGTCAGCTGGGTGCAGGCGGAATTTCAAATGCCGTAGTGGTTGAATTCGACACCTACGACAATGACAATCCGGCACACGTCTATGATATGGCTGTTGACCATACGGCCATTGAAATTGACGGCGACATGCAGGGTCCCGGTGCTCCGCTTTGCGGACCAGTTCAGGCCGATCCGCTGGACGGACTGCTCGCCGACGGACTGCTTCACACGCTGCGTGTAACATGGGATCCGGCCACCTCTACACTTTGTGTTTATGTTGACGGCAGTCAGCGTATTTCATGCGTTTACGATTACATTAACAATGTGTTCGGCGGAAATCCGAACGTCTGGTGGGGCTTTACCGGCTCAACAGGACTCCTTGCCAACCAGCAGTATTTCTGCCCGCTCACCATTCCGTTGCCTGTCGAAATGATGCAGTTCAATGTACAATGCAACGACGGAAATCCGCTGCTGACCTGGTATACAGCCAGCGAAACCAACAATCACTATTTTGTGGTTGAACGTTCCGAAGATGGTTCGTCTTTCGATTCCATCGCACGGGTACAGGGTTCTGGCAATACCAACACCATCACCATGTATCAGTTTGTCGATTATACCAATGTGGCAAACGAGGTATATTACAGACTCCGTCAAGTGGATTTCAATGGCGAAAACACTGAACTGGGCATTGTTTCAACGCAATGCAATATTGAAAACCATCTGAAAATTATTTCAGTTACGAACGAAACTTCTGCAGCTGCAACAGTTGATTTTACTACTTCCTATACCGGTCAGCACACGGTGGAACTACTTGATTTGAACGGAAAACTGATTGAACAAAAAAACATCTTTTGTCAACCCGGAACGAATCAGGCCGATTTCTGTACCATTCCTGCACCAGGTTTATATTTATTCCGGATATCGAATCCACAGGAGACCATCTCTTATAAGTGCCAACTGTAACCCCCCCTTATATACAGTCAGCCGGAGCGCCGAAAGGCCTCCGGTTTTTTTATGCACAACGCACAGAGCGCAACGCTTTACGCCTGTCGCCTGATGCCTGACGCCTATTTCTAATCTCGTATTTCTAATTTCGTATTTCTGATCTCGTATTTCGTATTTAAAGCAGCTCCCTGATCTGCGCCAGCAGATAATCCAGAAACTCTTCATCGCTCATATCCAGCTCGTGACGATAAATTATTCTGCGAATGGTGCCGTTGCGGTCAATTAAAATATTCCCCGGATACGACCAGCTGTTGAA
Source organism: uncultured Bacteroidaceae bacterium (assembly GCA_964429475.1). Lineage (GTDB taxonomy): Bacteria > Bacteroidota > Bacteroidia > Bacteroidales > DTU049 > GWF2-43-63. The sequence goes on from CAYSCE010000011.1 coordinate 14,616, forward strand.
CTGGTTGAACACCACTTCGTCCGGATCTGCAATAATGGGAAATCTTAATTCAGGATGTTTCTTAATCGTCTGCCAGCGATTACCAAAATACAACGAATCGCGATCTAAAAAATGTTCCAGCTCTTCCTGTGTATTATTCGCAAAAGCAAGCATCTGAAAATTATTATTATCCTTCAATGAGTCTGAAATCCTGTTCAGGAGCGGATTTTCAACCAGACAACCGCCACAGGTGAGAAACCAGAAATGAACAAGAACTACTTTATCAGAAAGATTTTCACTGTTGAATTCACGACCATCGGCAGCCGTTACCGTCAGATACGGTGCATCGGTTCCAATTCGTTTTATTTGATTAAATGCCGCGTCAAAAGTTTCTGTGTCACCGTACAATGCACGTAGCCGCGATGAATCAGCATTGGGTTGTGCCAGTATCAGCAACGGAAAAAACAAAAAAATCAAACCACACCTAATCCTTTTCATAGTTTCTTTTTACAAATATAATGATTCTTCTCATGACCGTAACCACGGATTTTAGATGTATGTCCATAATAAATGCTGAACGACCAGCATCGTGAACACCAGACTGTATCAGCATTTTAAAGCATAGGTGTAATTTTGCCAACAAAAATTTACTCATGAAAAAACTTTTCTTTTTGGCATGCTGCCTTGCTTTTGTTCAGGCTTCTGCCCAGGCACCCTACACACTTCCCTACACCAACGATTTTAATAGCTACACAACTGAGGCTGAATTCCTGACCGACTGGTCCTACCAGAACAACCTGCCAACCGATCAGGCCGGCATATGGGGTTTCGACAACACCGCCTATTTTGGTTACAACTCTTCCAACTGTCCTTTCTATTTCACCGCTTCCGATGCTGATGGCGATGACTGGCTGTTCTCGCCTGGTTTAAACCTGACCCAGGGCATCAGTTACAATGTGTCTTTTCTTTATGCCGGTGCATTTTCGGGCTATACCGAAAAGATGAACGTGTACATCGGCGCTGACGACACATCATCGGCAATGACGCAGCTTATTAATGGTTTTTCCGCCATCACTTCCGATGTTTATACAACATACTCAACGGACTTTACAGTCCCTGCAAACGGCGTGTATCACATTGGCTTCTTTGCCAATTCGGCTGCCGGAAACTTCGGAATTCTGATTGACAATTTCGCCGTCAGTGCTTCATCCGGAATTTCAACCGATGCGCAATCACAGACGCTTACTTACCCGAATCCATGCAATGGCATTCTTTATCTGAATTCCGATAATGATATTCAGGCAGCACTTTTCTCAACCGATGGCCGCTTGCTGCTTGAAAAAGTTGTCAATGGTTCCATCGATCTGTCTTCTTTCAGCAATGGATTGTATTTTCTTCGTTTAAACAACGGAAACACACAGCCCCTGCTGATTCAGAAACCTTAAACCGAACGAACTGCTGCAGAAAAACCAGGCGTAAAAATTTTTCAGCGTATAAAAAAACGTTGGTATTGCGATTACTGTTCTTCAGAAAACCGCACAGAAACTGTATTTCCGGGCAATACAGTTTTTCTGTGCATTAATACTATTTCAGACATAACTCCTGACATATTTTCATGAAAACAAAATGACATTCGATTCACCGCTTAATATTATGTTTATCTTTGGCTCTACTTAATTAAATCCCAATAAATATGGAACCACTTTTACCCAACGAACAACGTGCAAAAGCAGCCATCATGCTCATCTGGATTGTAATGGGACTGCAAATAGCCGCGATCGGATCAAATTATTTACAGTACAATCTGCTTAAAGACGCGCTTGGCTCAGGATCAGGATCCGTTACGCCGGGAAGAATCATGCTCAACGATTTCCGCCAATTGGCTATCAGCATTTTATTTCTGGCCGGATACATTTTTTCCACCGTAACTTTTATAAAGTGGTTTCGGCGTGCCTATGCCAATCTGCACCTCCGCGTGAATTATCTTAACCACAGCGAAGGCTGGGCTGCCGGTTGCTGGTTCGTTCCCATCCTGAACCTCTATCGCCCCATACAAATCATGAGCGAGCTCTACAAAGAAACCGATGAACTGCTGCTGAAAAAGAAAATTATAAGCGAATCAAAATATAACGCCACGTATATTACGTTATGGTGGATTTTATGGATTTTGTCCGGGCTGGTGGGTAATATTTTGTACACTTTTCGAATAGCGGAAATAGCATCGAAGCTCTGATGAGCAACACCATGGGTGATATTATTGTTGGATTACTGACCATTCCATTGGGCTTTGTAACCATAAAAGTGATTAAGGATTATGCTGCCGTTGAACCGCTTCTGGCGCTGGTTCCGGAAGAACAGCCCATCACGCCTGCCGGTAATCCGGAGCCCTTTTCTTCCTCCAATTAACAAACAGCTGTTGATCGATTGTTGCTGAACTGAAATGCTGGCCTCCTCCTTTCATTAGTTTTGCATCATGAAGAAACTTATCCGGTTTATTAAACAACTGGACAAACGCACGCTGTGGATCATTGGCGGCAGTGCCTTTGTTATTCTTTTGCTGGTGCTGTTGTTTGTTTTTAAACCTTTCTCGTCCGGAAAAAAATACCAGGCCTTCGACGCCATTCCCGATAATGCTTACACGGTTTTCAGAATCAACAACCCAAACGATCTGCTGAATAACAGCAAAGCTGCACAGCTTAAAAAAAATCTCAGCGTCTATAAAAACATCGGAATAGTATTGACCGATCTTCAGAAAACCGCACAGATACTCGCTTCTACAAACAGCTTCAAAGATCTGCTGCAATCGCCTCTGTACATTTCGCTGCATCCGGCCGCCAATAAAACCGAAGTTTTATATATACTTGAACTTACCGGAAAAGCCGACGAAGAGCAGCTTATAGAAGAACTGAATGCTTCCGGAAAAATATCGCTTTCCGAAAAAAATATTGCCGGAACAACCTGTTATACATTCGGGAAAAAACCCTTTTTTATTCACGTGTCCGGTAATCTGATTATTGGAACTGCTTCGGAATCGCTGATGTCAAGCGCGATTAAAACCATCGAAAACGAAACAGGATTGTCGAAAAACACCGAATGCATGGCTGCCGCTCAGTCAGCAGCAAAGGATTGTGCTGTGAATATTTTTACCAACGCACCTAAGTTGTACAAGTCGCTCGGACAGCTGTTTTCGGATCAGACATTTTCCAATCTCGCCTTTCTCGAAACGCTCACAACATGGGGCAATATGGATGTCCGTATTAAAAACGACGCACTTGTTTTCTCTGGTTTGTATCCGCTGAAAAACAAACCGGCTTCGTTTATGGGTTTGTTCGATGCGCCACATAAAAATGCCACACCCGAAATTCTGACTATGCTGCCGGGCAACACAGCTTCGGCGTTTTCGTATGGCTTCGGCGACTTCAACAAATTCTTTCCGGCCTATTGCAGCCGCATGTCGAAAGACCAGCAGAACAATTACAACAACAGCGAAGAATTGGAACAAATGAACGAGGAAGCCGAATCCTCATCGCTGGAATCATGTCTGTATGAAAACATTTCAGGACAGTTGTGTGTGTTCTCAACTGCTGAAAAACCAGGGCTGGAGCCCGATGTATACTGTGCTTTCCCCATCAGCGATGCCGATGCTGTCAGCTCGTGCCTGAACAAATCGGCCGGCGATAACAAATGGGATACGGTTGCTTACCGCGGTGCAACAATTTACAATATTCCTGTCGGATATGGCGCCTACAGCCTCTTCGGGCCGCAGTTTGAACCCATTGAAGAAACCTGCATTGCCATCACTGATAAATTTGTGTACATAGGTTCTTCCGTTTCAAAACTCAAAACTGTTTTAAACAATGTGCTCTCAGGCCGCACCATGAGCGCATCTCCATACAATCAATCCATTTCCAACAACATCGCTTCGTCGTGGAATACGTTTGCCTTTGTCAATACTTCTCAGGCTTTATACAGCCTGCAGAACAACTGGCTGTCGGATACCACCACCATTGCGTCGCTCGAAACAGCCAAACGCAATCAGCAAACCGGCATTCTGTCGCTTACATGCACGCAGCAAAGCAATGGCATTGTGGTAAGCGGCACCTGGGTATTTAATTCGTCCGATTCAACCGATGCCTCTTCGTGGGCCACAACACTTGATGCCGAGCTGCATGGAAAGCCGGTTGTCATCAGCGATCCGAAATCGAATGAGTATTGGATTGCCGCTTCCGATGTGTACGAAAATCTGTATCTGCTGAATGCCGAAGGCATGATTCTGTGGAAAATAAATCCCGGCGATGCGGTCCGTTCCGATTTTCAGCTGCTCTGGCCGTCCGATCCTGCCAAACGCTGCATCGCTTTCACAACGCGCAAGGGACTGTATGTGGTTGGCATGGATGGTAAAATAAAATCTGCATTTCCGGTTTCGGTCAACAGCGGAATTACTTCCAATCTGCTGGTGGTCGATTACGATAAAAACAATAATTACCGTTTACTGTTTACCGACAACGATGGCCTGCTGCACAATTATTCCATCGACGGTAAGCCCACCAAAGGCTGGCTGAAACCCAAAGTCCGTCAGATGGGCGAATGCCGCATTTTTCACCGGCCATTGGGCGGAAAAGATTTTCTGGTTGTTGCACATTCGGGCAACGGCGCTGAAATATTCGACCGCAAAGGAAAACAAACCTGTTCGGTGGAGGGACTTTTTTACAACAAAGGACTTCCTTCGTTTTTTGCAGCACCCAACGGAAACCAGTGGTGGGCTGTGAATACCGATGGCGTACTGGTTTCGGTAAGCACCGGTGGCGATGTAAAAACCATCGGCGAAAGCTCATTCGGCGAAAGTCCGGTGTACATAAAATCAGGAAATAAAATCTTTGTCATCGGCGATGGTGTGCTGTTTACAGCCGATGCATCGGGCAAAGTGAAAAAAGGCGGAGTCCTTGCCGAAGCAGCTGTTGATGATCTGAAAATTCTGACATCGGGCGACCGCGTTTTCCTGCTGTTCCATACCATCGAAGATATTGCCGGCATTACAGAACCTGATGGAAGCTACCTGGAAAAATCGCTGAAAAACGACGTACTGGGATTCGATATAACAACACATAAGGATAAAACCATCCTGATTACCGGCAGCGGCCGGGTTGTCGCCGCAGAAGCGCTGGAATTACCCGAAAAAAAGAATAATAAAGCCGGAGAATAACGCATTTATTGACTATTTTACCATTTTCTCCGGCCATTTCACAACCATCCAATAAAATTTAACGTATCTTTGGATTTGTGTTCTTGAAACAAATGCTGTGGTTTTTTTGTCTTAAAAAAAATATGCCCGTCATGAAAGTTAAAATTCTATTGCTAATCAGTGTCTTTTGTGTCGTGACCTTACTGATGTCTTCCTGCGTAAAAGAGGAATTCGACATGGACACGGTCTCTACCACAAACTGGAATCCCAACGGAGCCGGACCGCTCATCAACAGCAGTCTCACCATGTGGGATATCCTCGATGACTATGACTCAACCGACCTGCTGGTCGTCGATTCCAACCAGATGGTAATGCTGGTTTACGAAGACACCGTGTACAGCCAGTCGGCCGAAGAACTTATTACACTGAATAACCAGACTCTGAACTACAGCGACAATCTTTCCATTCCCGGTGGTAACCTGTCAACCGATTATACGGCTTCGTACGATGTAGACTTTGATTTTACGCTGGCCGGCGGCATGGAACTCGACTCCATGTTGCTCAAACAAGGGCTGCTGAATCTGTCGCTCAACTCCGACCTGAATTATCCGGCCACCATCATTATGTCGCTGCCCGGTTCAACCCAGTACGGAACAACCTACCGCGACACGCTCTACTACTCGGGTACAAGCGGAAGCATTTCGCGCGGTCTGGCCGGAACCAAACTTGTATTCGACAATTCCGTAGTCAGCAACAGACTCTCCGTTCACTTCGATGTAATTGTGCATGGAAACGGCGCATCCAACAACTCACCGTATTTCCTCAATTTCAATATGGGTTTTAATTCTCTCAACTTCCGCTACATGTACGGCTACCTCGGACAATTCGATCTGAGTCTGAACAACGACACCATCGGAATCCGCGTGTACAACAACAGTCTTACAGGTACCGTCAACTGGGAAGATCCGCGCCTGCACATTAATGTGTACAACGGCTGGGGACTGCCCATCCGCGCTACGGCCGATTATCTGGCTGCTGTGCGCACCAACAATTCTCCGGCAACGGTGGTGATCAGTGGTTCGGGAATTCCAAATCCGTGGAATATTTCTGCTCCGGCATCTCTGGGACAAATTGCCACGACCTCTTTCATGCTCAATAAAGGCAATTCAAATATCGACGCGGCACTGAATATTACACCGCAGAAAATTCTGGCACTTGTTTCCGGATCAACCAATCCAAACGGCAATGTGACCAAAAACTTTGTTGAAGATGTTAGCCGCATGGCAGTCGAAGCCAAACTGGAACTACCTTTCTACGGAACCGCCAATGGTTTTATTATTCAGGACACTTTCGAAATTGATATGGGCGAAGATCTCGATCACATCGACTGGGTCTTGTTTAAATTGTATACCAACAATATGTTCCCTGTAGATGGAACCGTTCAATTGTATTTCTGCGACTCGCTCAACAATCGCCTCGATTCGCTGCTGAACCCCATCGATCAGGCACTGGTCGCAGCTACACCAGGAGCAGCTCCCGATTATATTGTTACATCTCCGGTCTCCAAAATGGTGTCACAAACCATCAGCGGATCTCGTGTTCAAAATCTTGAAGGCACTAAAAAAGTGGTTGTGTGTGCTCATCTCAATACCTATAATTCGGGCGGATCGCTGGTGAAAATTTATTCCTGGTACAAGCTCGATGTGCGACTAAGCGCGCAGGTACAACTCAAGTTTAACAGCAACGATTTATAAGGAGGTCCTATGAAAAAAACAACACTATCTATTTTTGTTTTTGTCGCCGGACTTCTGATGTCATTGGTGACAACCGCGCAGAACGACATGCTCATTCAGGGTATGCGCATCATTCCGCAATCGTATTATTCCAATCCCGCGTTTATTCCGCAATGCCGCTGGCACATTGGTTTACCCGTAATATCATCGGCTTATATCGGGATGGGTCACAATGGCTTTAAACCGAAAAATGTCATCTCTACCAACATTCAGGATTCAGTAGTGCTCGATATCGAATCCATGCTCAACAGCATGAAAAAAAACAACTATGTTTTTCTGGAATCCAATGTTGATATTTTTTCTTTCGGCTTTAAAATCAAGGACAAACACTATATAAATGTAGCAGCCACCGAACATGCATTTGCACGCGCATCCTATCCGAAAGACCTCATGAATTTTGCCTTCTACGGCAACGGCGCTTTTCTTGATCAAACACTCGACATCGGAAATTTCAGAATTTCGGAAAATCATTATCGTGAATTGGCTTTTGGTTATTCATATGTATATGATTCCAAATGGACCTTTGGTGCACGCGCTAAAATTCTGTTCGGTATGTCCAATGTCAATACACGCCGCAGCGATATTACCCTGCATACCGAAGGCGAGTTTTTCGATATTACAGCCACATCCGATTTACTCATCAATACAAACGAAATTGATAACATGTCGGACACAACTCTGGATCAGAAAAAATACATGAAAGATTACCTTTTCCTGACCAAAAACAAGGGTATTGGAATGGATCTGGGCGCCTCCTATAAATTCGATGACAAAATCACTTTCGGTCTCAGTATTCTTGATTTTGGCTTCATCAGCTGGAAAAGTAATCCGATGAACCTTGTCAGCAAGAATCCGGGTGGTTCATTCACCTTTGACGGACTCGATGTTTCTGAAATTCTCGAAAACGGCGACAGCGCCTTTTTACAGAATCTCGAAGATTCGCTGATCGATATTTTCGAAGTCGACACCACATACGAATCATACCGGACATCGCTCAACACGCGCATTCATGCCAGTGCTTATTACAAGGTCACCGAAAAAGATCAGATTTCTGCACTGCTGCGTTTTCATTTTTACGACCGTACCGTGCATCCATCCTTTAGTCTGGCTTATATGCGGAAATTCGGAAATATACTGCATCTCACAGGTTCTTACTCCATCACCAACCGCAATTACACCAATTTCGGATTAGGCATGTCGGTTAAATTTGGCGCAGCTCAGTTGTATGTTCTTTCCGATAATATTCTGGCGCCATTCATCTGGAACCGTTATACATGGCTCGAAGAGCAGGAAGACCAATTTGGTTCAACCTACTGGGAAACACAAAAACTTACCCTGCCCCGCAACTGGAAATATCTCAATCTGCATTTCGGCCTCAACCTCGTATTCGGCTGCAAACCTCCGAAAGACTTTACACCGATTATTGAATAATATTTCTCTCATTTTCCCGAAAACGGATTGTGCAAAAACACAATCCGTTTTTTATAATTAAAATTTCTGATCTCGAATTTTAATCTCTCTCATATTCCCAAATAGGCGAACTTGTCACGTCTCACGTGAGCCTCACATACGCCGATTTATCACGTTTCACGTGAAGGCGTCGCATGCACGAAGCGCCACATCATTTCGTATTTCGTATTCTCACATCTGCGGAGCCGCACATCCGATCGCAATCGGAATCCACATTATATTTCGTATTTCTTCCGCCGCGGCGGACTCGTATTTATTATTTCGTATTTATTTCAGTACTTCTTACTTCCTTGTTCAGTGTTCGAAACGGTTATCGGTTAATGGTTAACAGTTAATGGTTAACAGTTAATGGTTAACAGTTAATGGTTAACAGTTAATGGTAATTCATACTTTACTTCGTACTTCTAACTTCCTTGCCTGCCTGGCGTCAGACAGGTTCCTTGTACAGTATTCCATGTTCGATTATCAATGTTCAAATCGTCTATCCGATCAAAAATCTAATATCATAAATCGGTATTCTAAAATCGTTCTTTGTTCAGTCTCCCCTTCTCACTTCGAAGTTCCTTGTTCTGTGTTCAGTGTTCGAAACGGTTATCGGTTAATGGTTAACAGTTAATGGTAATTCATACTTTACTTCGTACTTCTCACTTCCTCCGCCTGGTCGTTGAGCTGCGCCGCCCTGAGCTTGCCGAAGGGTCGAAACGCGGCGGATTCCTTGTTCAGTGTTCAGTCTTCCCTTCTCACTTCGAAGTTCCTTGTTCAGTGTTCAGTGTTCAGTGTTCGAAACGGTTATCGGTTAATGGTTAACAGTTAATGGTAATTCATACTTTACTTCGTACTTCTCACTTCCTCCGCCTGGTCGTTGAGCTGCGCCGCCCTGAGCTTGCCGAAGGGTCGAAACGCGG